>CAYOGO010000072.1:0-6346 GCA_964403405.1 uncultured Lachnospiraceae bacterium
ATATTGTACTGAGTACGTGGGCAAATGCACAGACCTTTACTTCACTCAAGCAAAGGGGCTTTATCAGCATACGCAAGGAAGAAATATATCGAGATGCGGAGCCGCAAATAGAACCTAATACAAAAAAAGTTCTATTGTCCGAGCAGCAACAGCATTGTGTTGATGTTGCAAAAGAGCAGTATCTTTCGCACGATCCCAGACCAATACTTATACGAGGCGTTACCGGCAGCGGTAAGACCGAGGTGTATATGAATATTACAGAGTATATCCTGTCACAGGGCAAGGGTGTTATCGTGCTCATACCGGAAATATCTCTCACACCTCAGACGGTTGCCAATTTCAGAGGAAGATTCGGCGATAATGTAGCAATTCTGAACAGCAGGCTTTCAAACGGAGAACGCTATGATGAATGGCGTAGGATCAAAAACGGCGAGGCACGGGTCGTTATAGGTGCAAGATCGGCAATATTTGCCCCCGTAAAGGAGCTTGGTGCGATATTCATAGATGAGGAGCATGAGGACAGCTATAAATCCGAAAGCTCACCTCGCTATAATGCCATTGATATTGCCGTCATGAGATGCAAAAGCGAAAATGCATTGCTTGTTATGGGAAGTGCGACTCCCGATGTTGTTCATTACCATAAGGCACAAGCAGGTGAATACATAAAGCTGACAATGGACAAAAGAGCCGGAAACGGCTTCCCAGATACAGAGGTCTGTGATATGCGACGTGAGATAGAAATGGGCAACAGAACGATGTTCTCAAGACCGTTGCTGGAATCACTTGACGAAATATCGAAAACCGATGGTCAGGGCATATTGCTTTTGAACAGACGCGGCTTTGCTGAGCATGTATCGTGCAGGAGCTGCGGATATGTGTATAAATGTAAGCATTGCAATGTTTCGTTGACTTACCACAAAAGCAATAATATACTCAAATGCCACTATTGCGGTTATGCACAATATATGGACAAGGTCTGTCCTGTCTGCGGAAGTAAATATATACGAGCTTTCGGCAGAGGTACTCAGAAGCTTGAGGATGAAATAAAAAAATTCTTCCCTCGGATGACAATAATGCGTATGGATGCGGACACAACGTCAACAAAGGGCGCTCATCACAGAATGCTGAAGGAATTTGGCGACAAAAAGTATAAGCTTATGGTAGGCACTCAAATGGTTGCCAAGGGGCTTGATTTTGAAAATGTCGTGCTTGTCGGTCTGGTTGCTCCCGATATAACGCTGAATATGCCCGAATATAAAAGTTCAGAGAGAGTTTTCAGGCTTATATTGCAGGCATCAGGCAGAGCCGGCAGAGGTACAAAAAAGGGTAAGGTCATCATTCAATCGTATGAGCCTGAGCATTATGCTGTGCAAAGTGCTGTAAGCAATGACTATGACGAATTCTGGAGCAAGGAGATAGAAGCAAGAAAGCAAGGCTATTATCCGCCGTTTTGCAGAATACTGAGGCTGTTGTTCACATCACACGAGCAGCAGAGTGCATCAGCTGAGGCTGCCAATGCAGTCGAGCTTATAAAAAAATATATGGCAGAATATGAGGAGACGGTAGTTAATGTCTCACCTGCCCCAATAGAAAGATTACATGATAAATTCAGGTACCACGTTGTTGTAAAATACAGCAGTACCGATAATGAAGAACACAACAGGCTTCATTCGGCTGTCAAAGAGATTCTTGACAACAATGAATATTCAATAGTTCAGGTTGCTGTGGATTTTTCTCCGACAAGCCTTTTATAAAATAATGATTCGGAGGTAGCTTTTTTGGCTAAGCGAAATATAGTAAAATTCGGTGATGAGTTTTTACGTAAAACTTGCAGACCCGTTGAAGGAATAACAAAAAGAACAAAAATATTGATCGAGGACATGCTTGAGACCATGTACGCTGCAAACGGCGTGGGACTTGCCGCACCTCAGGTTGGCGTTTCAAGGAGACTTTGCGTAATTGACGTCGGAGACGGTCCTGTGGTAATGATAAACCCCGTGATATTAAAGACAGAGGGTGAACAGACGGGCAGCGAGGGTTGCCTTTCCAATCCTGGAAAATACGGCGTTGTAAAGCGTCCCATGAAGGTAACAGCAACAGCAATGGATGCAAGCGGTGAGGTCAAGGTATACGAGGCAGAGGGACTTTTTGCCCGTGCAATATGCCACGAGCTTGATCACTTGGACGGCGTTCTCTTTACGGACAAGGTAACGGGCGAGATCGAGACGGAGAATTGATAATGGGAATAAAGACCGTATTTATGGGCACTCCCGATTTTTCAAGGACGATAGCACAGGCACTGAAGGATAACGGATTTGATATCGTTGCAGCCGTTACTCAGCCCGACAAAAGGTCAGGCAGGGGCAATAAAATGCATTTTTCACCTGTGAAGATGTGGGCAGAAGAAAATAATATCCCCGTATATCAGCCTTTAAGAGCCAGAGATCCTGAATTTATTGAAATAATGCGTAATATCTACCCTGAATTGGTGGTTACTGCCGCAATAGGTCAGATTATCCCCAAGGAGATATTGGATATGCCGAGGTATGGGTGTATAAATATCCACGCTTCACTCTTGCCTAAATACAGAGGTGCATCCCCCATACAGCAAGCCATTTTTGAAGGCGAGACAACAACGGGTATCACCGTTATGTATATGTCTGAAAATATTGATGACGGCGATATAATACTCACGAAGATGATTCCGATATTGCCGGATGACAATGCAGGAACACTCTTTGATAAATTGGCACAAACAGGTGCGGAAGCTATCACAGATCTTGCACATCTTTTTAAAAAGGGTAAGCCAACGGCGGTACCGCAGAATCACTCACTTGCAACGTATTGCAAAAAGATAGACAAGGAACAAGGCAATATCGATTGGTCTTGTTCACCTGTTGATATTGCAAATACGGTAAGGGCCATGACGCCCTCCCCCGGTGCGTATTCGTTTTTGAACGGCAAGAGAATAAAATTAGTAAAGGTTGAACCACGTTTTGACGCACATGAGCTGACCTATGGTACAGCAGTATCGGGCAAGGGCACATTGTCGGTTGCATGTAACGGCGGTTTTGTTGATATAGTACAGCTTCAGCCCGAAGGAAGATCCGTTCAGCAGGTGAAGGATTTTCTTAACGGCAATAAATTGACATTGAATTCAATGTTTGAAAGGAAAACCAATTAATGGAAGATAATAAAAGAAGGACCGAGCATAAGTCTTCATATTCACAAAAGAGAACATCATCATATAAAGATAGAGATAACAAAAAATACGGAGCGGGCAGAAGATCCGATTCCGGCAGATCGTTCGATTCAGAAAAGAGATCACATCAGGATCGATCCGAACGAAAAAATTCATTTTCCAAGAGCGGTGAGAGAGCATTTTCACGCAGGGACGGTGCGTACGATGGCAGAAGATCTGATGCGGGAAGACCCGCACGTCGTGACGGCAATAGCACATCATACGGAGAGAAAAAATCTTATGCACGTAAGCCGGACAGAAGGCTCTCATCCGAGAAAATGATAAGAAAAGCGGAAAAGCCCGAGCAAAAGGTCTATATTGATAACAGGATCGAAACAGCCCTTCAGATACTCATTGATGTTGAAAAGAACGGCAAATATATAAATCTTGCCTTCAAGAGCAATGAAAAGCTTGACAGGCTCGAAAAGCGTGACAGAGCGTACGTTATGCGTATACTGTACGGCGTTACAGAAAAAAATTACACACTCACCTGGCTCCTGCAAAAGGTACTCAGTGATAAGCGAATAAAGCCGTGGCTCAACGCAATACTCAAGATAGGTGTATATCAGATATACTTTATGCGTATTGATGACAAAGACGCTATCGAACAGGCAAAATTGCTTTGCGGCAAATATGTTTCCGATGAGCTTTGCGGCTTTGTAACTGCGGTTCTCAGCAAACTGAGCGAGAATAAGTCGGAATATGACCCTGAAACATATGTATTCTCAAGTACTGTACAAAGACTTGCCGTTATATACAGCTACCCAGAGTGGCTCATAGAAATGTGGATGAAGGATTACGGTCAAGAAACGACAATGTCTCTGCTTGAAAGCGACACCGCGGAAAGATCCATTAATTTGCGTATTTCATCAAAGAGCTCAAGTGATAAGGTCATAGCTGCACTCATCGAAAGCAGCATAAATTGTGAGTCGGGCATGCTCCTTAATACGGTAAAGATAAGTGATACCGTAAACATAGAAAGGCTTGATCTTTACAAGGACGGCACAGTAACAGCTCAGGGACTTGGATCGATGCTCACGGTAAATGCACTTGATGTAAAGCAGAATTCCGCTGTGCTTGATGCATGTGCGGCACCCGGCGGTAAAACATTCTACATAGCCGAAAAAACAAAGAATACGGTTGAAAGCTGTGATATTCACGAGCACAGAGTGGAGCTCATACAAAAGGGTGTTGAAAGATTGGGACTTGCAAATGTCAATGCCATATGCAGAGATATGACGCAAAGGGTAGACGATTACGTAAATGCTTTTGACAGAGTTCTTGTTGATGCACCGTGCAGTGGATACGGCATGATAAATTCAAAGCCCGATATAAAGAACAATGCAGTTCATGGTGAGTCCGAAGCTCTCTCTCAGATACAGACAGACCTCTTGAATACATGCTCGGAATACTTAAAAGAGGGCGGAATAATGGTTTACAGCACTTGTACTGTTGCAAAGCAGGAAAATGAAAGCGTTGTAAGACGATTTATTGCCGAGCACAGCGATTTTGAGATAGTAGATCTGAGCGAGACTATACCCGACGTGCTTAATTATTCCGTTGAGGACGGAATGGTACTCCTCCTCCCGTCCAGACACAATTCGGATGCATTCTTTATATCCGCAATGAGAAAAAAGTAAAAAAAACGAGGTAATTGAATGGAAAAATTAATATATGACCTGTCACTTCAGGATGTGGAGCTGTGGTGTGAGCAGAATGGCGAAAAAAAGTTCCGCGCCAAGCAGATATTTGAATGGATATACAGAGGCGTAGAATCATTTGACGAAATGTCAAACATAAATAAGTCACTCAGAGAAAAGCTTGCCAGTGAATTTACATTTGCAGGGATAACTCTTGTTTCGCATTCGGGCTCCGAGGAAGACGGAAGCGAAAAGCTGCTTGTTGCTCTCTCTGACGGCAATATGATCGAGTCCGTGCTGATGTTCCACGAATACGGAATAAGCCTGTGCGTTTCCACGCAGGTCGGTTGCAAAATGCATTGTGCTTTTTGTGCAACGGGTATGGACGGATTTATAAGAAACCTTTCCGCAGGTGAGATAGTTGCACAGGTCATCCTTGCAAACAGATTGCTCAAGGCGAGGGGCAAGACAAATGTCGCAAGATTGGTATACATGGGCAGCGGTGAACCGTTTGATAATTATGACAACACAATCCGCTCAATACGTCTTCTCCATCAGCCAGAGGGCTTGAATATAGGATACAGAAATTTCACTCTTTCAACATCGGGTCTGGTAGACGGTATATACAATCTTGTACAGGAGGATCTCCCGTTGAATCTTTCCATATCGCTTCATGCACCGAATGATGCTCTCAGGAGACAGCTTTTGCCAATAGCAAAGAGATACACGATATCCGAAATATTGGAAGCTGCAATGAATTATTTTGACGATTCAGGCAGACGTGTTACGATAGAATACATACTCATAAGTGAGGTAAACGATTCCACCGATAATGCAAAGGAGCTTGCAACACTTTTGAAGAAATTGCCGTTCCATGTTGATCTTATCCCCTTCAATGAGGTCAGCGGACTTGATTTCAAACGTCCGGGATACTCAAGGATTAAGGTATTTATGGATATACTCAAGGAAAGAGGCGTGAACGCTACATGCAGAATATCCAAGGGCAAGGATATAAGTGCTGCTTGCGGTCAGCTCAAGAGATATTATTCCGAAAGCAGAAATATACAAAACAAATCTCAGCAAAGGAATAATGCCGGAAAATAATCATTTTCAAGAAAGGCGAAAAAATGGAATTTTCTTTTTATGCGGTAACACATTCCGGTCTCGTGAGAGACAATAACGAGGATTATTACAGTGTTCCGAGATCACCCTCAAACAACGGACTTGCGGTCGTTGCGGACGGTATGGGTGGACATAGATCGGGCGAGGTCGCAAGTAAGCTCGCAGTAGATACATTTATAACCGTATTTAACAGCGAGCCTGCATCATCATTGCAGCCGAATGACAGACTTATTTATGCACTCAATGAGTCCAACAATGCGGTCTACTCTGCCGCACATGAAAAAGTATCAAGAAACAATATGGGTACAACACTTACCGCTTGTTATCTTGAGGACGGCAAGGC
>CAYOGO010000073.1:0-6242 GCA_964403405.1 uncultured Lachnospiraceae bacterium
GCCGACTGTTGCATGCAACGATCTTTCCATTGCGCCCCTTGCGGATATTTTGTTATCCTCTGCCAATATGTACGGAACAAAGCGATACTCATACGACCTTATTGCCGAAAGGAATATACCTGCAAACGGAATCAAGATCAATACCCATATTTTTAATTTTGTCACGAGCATGACGATGAGGGGCTGTTTTATTTTGATACGTTCTACATCAGACGCTTCCGATGCTCTCCCCTTGTATACATCAATAAAACAGGACTTCACCCTTACCGATAATACCAGTGCCGCACATATGCAAGCTGCAGGCAAAACCGGGCAAAGTATCACAGATACCGTACAAATAAATATGCACGTCCACAATTCGGAAAACATTTTAATAAAAACAGCTTTTTTAACTCTTTTTGCTTTACAAACAAAAATGTCCTTGATATTATTTCTTTTAGCATAAAAAAATCCTCCCGTAATACAACTTTACGAAAGGATTATAACAACAAATTCCGATTTAGTCAATATACATTCTAATTAATACGCATTTATCCGACAAAACTCGAATACATGCGTCAAAATAAAACTTATTTTTCAATGGGATCAAGCTCTTTTACAAGCTCAACACTGTCTATCTTCCAGACACCGTTTTTCTTAACACAATTTACCTTGTACTCTCCGTCCACCCATGTCGGTCGGTTTTCCTTCATTTGATTCGTCTCCGTTCCGTCACCGTTATACTTTAAGTCCAATTCAAGCACGCGCTCCTCAACCGTAACGCTGCATTCCTTGCTCCACGGCCACACCCACGCTATGCCTACATTTATACTGTAACGGTAGTTTTTTGCGACATAATCCTCAAACTTCTTTGCATCCTCTCCATACACATTATAAACATAATTTGTACTGAACAAAGAATGCAACTTATAAACCCTTGTATCCTCTGCAGTGTCGTACAGTATGCACTCGGACCTTGCCGTCATACCGTCACGGACAACTATATTCAGATATGCATTATCATATGCAAAAAAGCCGACTACGATACACAGCATAACAACGATCAATATTATATATAGATTTTTAAGAACAAACTTGAGTAATCTTACAATAGGCATTAAAATTCCCCTTTTATATTTGTTTTAGTATATTGTAATACATATTGCGTTTTTTTGCAAGCATTTTTTTAGGACATGACCTTTATATACGCCGACATAAACACATTATACTCCAAAACACAACCCAAAACGGCACAGCCCAATGCTATCATGCACCTTGAGATGTAATTTTTCATCTCGTACTCATTCATCGGTCGCGCAAGCCCTTTTTTTCGTATCCGAAGTCTTGAGATATTGCATTCAAACGCATTTGCCGCACAAAAAGCATCGCATAAAAAGAATAATACCCCCACCGGAAGCCCTACAAAAAATATGTACGCCACACCGCTCCCCATCGACAGCATAAAGCTCTCTCCGAGAGCATATCCCAATCTGTATGCAGAAAAGCACAACCCCGATAAGATAAGTATATTTCCGGCAAAAAACAGTCCTGCAATGCACATCACAAAAACAGGCAGAATACGATCCGCGATCTGTGCTGATACGGATACATCACAGATACTTTCGGTTTGGGCTTTTCCTGCGGTAAATATACCACAAAAATACGCCGCTGCATATACATATACCGTAAATAAGTAGTAAAACCGTTTTTTATACAAATACCTCGCAACAAAGATCCTTTTCACCGCTTGATCTCTCCGTATACATAAAATCGCATGTAATATTGTATGTACCGAAAAGCTCACGCATGATATTATATCCCGTATTTTGCCTCATAAAAATATGCTGCAAGTATTGCCTTTTCATCCGTTATCTTATGCTCGTCAACTATCCTTACAAAATCTCTTACAGACATCCTTTTTATATTGACAAATTCATCATCATCAAGCCTTTGCTTGTCCTGCTCCGCTACATGTGCCACAAAAAAATATATGAGCTCATCCGAAAAACCGGGCGAAGTGTAGTATTTATTCACATATTCCATGCTTTTTGTTATCATTCCCGTTTCTTCCTCAAGCTCTCTTATTGCCGCCTGCTCAGGCGTTTCACCCTGCTCTATATGTCCTGCCGGTATCTCAAGTATAACGTTCTCTATCGGCTTTCTGTACTGTTCAACAAGGTACACGTTCTTATTATCATCTATCGCAAGCACAGCAACACATTCTCTGTGACGCACTATCTCCCTTTTGGTTATCCTGCCGTTCGGAAGCTCAACACGGTGCAGTTCAACATCAATGATCTTCCCGGAATAAATATCTTCCTTTTCTATTGTTTTTTCGTAAAGCTCCATAATATATCCTCCTCATCACTTTTTCAGCC
Source organism: uncultured Lachnospiraceae bacterium (assembly GCA_964403405.1). Classification (GTDB taxonomy): domain Bacteria; phylum Bacillota; class Clostridia; order HGM11327; family HGM11327; genus SIG351. The sequence continues at coordinate 2,358 of CAYOGO010000073.1, forward strand.
CGCCTTTACGAGTTTATTGAATAAATTCAACACTATATTTTTTAATATAACATATATGGGTATCGCAAACAAAAAACCAACGAACCCCAACACATCACCGGCTATCCAAAGGACCACTATGACGGTTATTGGATTTATGTCAAAATTCGTTCCCATTACATACGGACTCAAAAAGCTGTTCTCCAGCTGCTGAACACCCACAATGACCGCCACAGTCCATATTATTTTTTCAGGTGCTGATGTGAGCACAAGCAAACAAGCAGGCACAGCACCGATAACGGGGCCAAAATAGGGTATTATCTCACATACACCCATAAGCAAGCCCAATAAAAAGGCATACGGCACTCCCAGTAAAAAATAGCCCACCGCAGTTGCCATGCCCACTATGAAAGCAAGGAGCAGCTGCGTTTTGACATAATCCGATATTACCCTGTCCGCACCCGACAGCATATTCTTTAATGTGCCCCTCCACCTTACGGGGATGACAAACTCAGCCCTTGAAACGAGAACGGCTCTGTCCTTTAACATGTAAAACGTGAGCACAGGCACCATAACTATCACGGGCAGGCTCTTAAAAAAGCTTATCACCGAATCAACAATACTCTTTATTACATCCGTTGTATCCGTTTCAAGTATTGATGTGATACTTGACAAAATACTGCCAAAGGATACATCAATATTCATTTTTTTTAATTTTTCTTCTGTGTTTTTTACTATATCAATTACATATACAGCGATTTTGCCCAGTTGTGCCGAGGCAGAGCTTATTTCATTTATCAGCACCGGAAATATCAGCGTAATAACGGCAATAACGGCTCCAAACGATATTACAACACAAAAAAAAGCCGATAATCCACGTTTTACGTGCTTTTCAAGCATTCTTTGCAGCGGCATAAGCAGGTAAGATATTACGATTGCAACCATTATCGCACCAAAAAGCTCTCCCATGCTCTTTACCGCAAAAAAGGCTATCACAGAAATTAAGAGCACAATGCCGATCAGTGCTGTTATTTTTATAATGTCTCCTGCCTTTTTTTGCTTATTCTCCGATAATTCCTTCATCGATAGCATTGATTATACCCTTGGTATTGTGCAGACTGTTTTCAAGCTGAAGGTCGGAAATTATTATCCCGTTTTCCGTACAATCTATAAAGTTTCCCGGTATAATAACTCTCCCCGTAAAAAGATCCTCAAAAAAGCTTCTGCCGAGCTCAACTGCCATTACACGCATTTTTTCGGAATGGATGTAAATATCCGACAAAACGCCCATGAATTCCTCATCCTGTGACAGTATCGGTCTGTTCAAAAGCTTGTCGACACAGTAATTCAACGGTCTTATTCTCTTGGGAGCAAGCTTTTCGATATTCTTTATTACAGTTTGTTTTTTGCCTAATTTATCTATATTTTTTAACGAAACAAATTTCCCGATCGATATTATTCCAGTGCTCGAAACAATAAGCCCCGTGACATTGCCGTTCCTATTCAGTACAATATTTTGAATTTCAAAGTGCTTGCTAGTGCCTCGCAGTATGACATCACTCAAAAGCAGATCCGAGGTTCTCAGCAGATTTCTCTCCACACAATAAATGTCCTTTCTTACAAGTAATACAATTATTGTTTCCGCCGCGAAAAATAATATACCGTTACATCAACAAAACGGACAAGATATAAGCTTGTCCGCTGTAAGATCAGAATTTAGGTTTCTTTTTTCTCTTTGTTTCAACTATCCCGTAAATTGCAAACAGCACCAACGCCACGCATACGGGCAATATGCCACGTTTTAGCATATTAAATACCATGTCGACAGTCGTCTCATGCCTGATCTGCTTTAATTGATACTCTGTAGCGTTGTCCGAGTATACACACACTATATATCCACCGTTGCTTTCAGACTTTACGGTCACGTTCGGTTTATTTGCACGCTTTTCATCAAGACTGCTCGCTATGAGATTCAATTTTGTATCGTACACACAAAGAACCGCATCGTTATTTGCACATTCCAGGTACAGTGTATGTGCCATAACAGCCGTGCCCTCCTCTGCAGTAAGCAGATAAGCTCTGTTCGATGCAACGCCTGCAATATCTCCATCCTGTGCAAAATTGCCGACTATGCTCTCCATGGCATCGTAACTACCGACATTTATGCCAGACAGCTCATTTTCCGACACAAATACGACTCCCAATGAACTAACATCCTCATCGCTCGTTTCCTTGAGTATCCTGAAGCCTCGCTTCACCGTTACAGCAATATATTCACCGCTGTTCAACGTCATCTTGGAATCATTGAGCTTTGAATAAAGCGTTACACTGCCTTTTGTGCAGTAATTAAAAGCATTACCGTAATCATCAACCCTAACTGTCAAGCGGCTTCCGACAGGAATTTGTGCCCTTTGAGTGCCCGTTTCGATATTTATCTCACCATTTAACGCATCGACCGCTATTATGCCCTCCTCAACATACAGAATGCCGCCCTTAATGCCGATCCTTGAGGACTCGACAATATTCACTATTCCCATGTCACTCTGAAGCACAGCATATGACCTTGGACACAGAGCAAATCTTGCATCCTCGACCTCGACCGCATTTCCGGCTGACAATGAGCTTTTATCTGTAAAAAGCATTCCCTTATTGCATATCAGCTTATAATTTTCCGTTTTCTGCGCATTTGCTGTATTTACAGGAAAAATACATACCATAAAGCACAAGAAAACGACACATAAAGCACGGACTGATCTTTTCATTATTTTTTACCCGTATTCCTCTTTGTATTTGAGGCATTATTCTTTCCCAACGTCTTCTTCAGCACTACTACCGCCGTAACGATTATCATCATAACAGATACAATGCCTATTGCAAATACGAGCATAAGCAGAAATTGGAAATTGTCCTCCTCATCATCACCGCCAATCACCTGTGAAGGTGTGGATGGTGTAGGCGCGGGTGTCGCTCCGCCCTGGGACGTTGTAGGTGTAAGGATCGGCGTCGGCACTACTGACGGAATTACAATTATCTTTACGTTAGCATCCTTCTCATAAATATTGCCTTCATCCCCATGCTTACCCGAAACCTTAAATGTGAGCTCCTGTGTGGATGTCACAACAACATCTGCTGAAAAGGTCTTCGTCTGACCTGGCTGCAATATGCCTTCGCTTGCAACTATCATATTTTTTTCGACAATGAGCACGCTATACGACGTAAGAGGACTTGTACCGTTATTCTTAAGCGTAAATATCACAGTAACGGTATCACCCTCGTGGATCTGGTCCGGTTGGATCTCATGCGTAAACTCTATATCTGCGTATTTGGCAGGCATTTCAACATATATTGTCGTTTCTATGCCTGTTTCCTCTATTTCACTGCTGTTTTCGTCATCATAAACACCTGTAAGTGTCGGCTTGAACACAGTTTCCGCACTTGTAAGCGTATATGTCATGGCAAATGTTCTTTTTTCGCCCTTGCCCAAAACACCAAGTGCGTATACCTGTCCGCAATCTGAGATAACGAGATCCTTAGCATCAACAGAGCCCTTGTTTTCCACCGTATATGTTACTGTTACAATGTCAAGGTATTTGTATTGGATTATATCCTTATTGAGTGTATATGACAAGTTAAGTCCCGGCAAAGAAAGGAATGATATTTCCGCCTTCACCTCCTCTGTCAAAGGCGATATACACTTATAAACGTATGTATTATTCGGTGAAAACTTCAATGTTACGCTTTCCTCGCAAATATCCCCGCTTCCGAGAGAGCGTATCGTAAATACCACATTGCCCTCAGCATCTACGATATTTACGTCCTCTATCGTTCCCGATCCGAGATTTGTAACCACAAATTTTACATTTACCTGCTGATTTTTTGCAATGTACACATCATCGCACTGTATCT
>CAYOGO010000074.1:0-6201 GCA_964403405.1 uncultured Lachnospiraceae bacterium
GTAGTTGTTTCGGGAGAAGAAAATATGAACGAAATGGAGATACACAGCACGATTATGTCTGCCGGCAGAGGTGAAAATCTTCTTGTGGAAAAATTTGTACATTGCAAGGAAGATGAAAACGGAGCATTGCAGAGCATATCGTTTGAAAATGATGATAAGTTTAACTTTGCGTTTGATTGTGTTGATGCGGTAGCGGATAAATACCCGGATAAGCTTGCGATGATACACGTTTCAAATGATAAGACGGAACATCGTTACACATTTAAGGATATTAAGCGTGCATCCGCACAGTGTGCAAATTATTTCAAATCTCTAGGAATCAAAAAAGGTGATAAAGTAATGCTCGTATTAAAGAGACATTATCAGTTCTGGGTGTCAATACTTGCACTTCACAAAATAGGTGCAGTGGCAATACCGGCAACAAATCAGTTGCTTGTTCATGACTTTGAATATAGGTTTAAGGCAGCCGGTGTAAAAGCAATCGTATGTACTGCCGATGGAGATACCGCACATCAGGTGGATCTTGCATGTGAAAAATGTCCCGATGTTGAATTGAAGATGATCGTAAACGGCAAGCGTGACGGTTGGAGAAACTTTGATGAAGAATATACATTGTTCTCCGGAAGATTTGAACGCAGTGAGGACACGGCATGCGGCGATGACAATATGATAATGTTCTTTACTTCAGGTACAACGGGTTATCCTAAAATTGCGGCACATAGTTATAAATATGCACTCGGACATTTTATTACCGCTAAGTATTGGCATTGCGTTGAACGTGGCGGTCTGCATTTTACAATATCGGATACAGGTTGGGGTAAGGCTCTTTGGGGTAAGCTGTACGGACAGTGGATGTGCGAGGGGGCTGTGTTTGTTTATGATTTTGAACGCTTTAATGCGGCAGACATAATGCCTATGTTTGCAAAATACAACATCACCACATTCTGTGCACCGCCGACAATGTACCGTATGTTCATAAAAGAGGATCTTTCAAAATATGACCTCAGCTCCATAAAGCATGCAACAACGGCGGGTGAGGCTCTCAATCCGGAGGTGTTCTATCAGTTTGAAAAGGCAACGGGTCTTCAGATACATGAAGGCTTCGGTCAAACTGAAACAACTCTTACAATAGCGACACTCAGAGGCACTACACCTCGTCCGGGTGCAATGGGCAAAATGGTTCCTTTGTATGATATGGATATAGTCGATGCCGACGGAAATTCCGTGGGAATCGGAGAAAACGGTGAGATCGTAATAAGAACCGACAAGAAAAAACCGTGCGGTCTGTTTAACGGATACTATATGGATGAGGAAAAAACAAAGGAAGCTTGGCATGATGGTATGTATCATACAGGCGATGTGGCATGGAAGGATGAGGACGGTTACCTTTGGTATGTAAGCAGAATAGATGACGTTATCAAGTCATCCGGATACAGAATAGGACCTTTTGAGATAGAAAACGTAATAATGGAACTTCCGTATGTTCTTGAATGCGGCGTATGTGCGGCTCCGGACGAAGTAAGAGGACAGGTTGTTAAAGCTTGCATAGTTCTGACAAAGGGTACCGAGGGTACGGAGGAACTTAAAAAAGAAATACAGGATTATGTAAAGAAAAATACCGCACCGTATAAGTATCCGAGAATTGTTGAGTTCAGAACGGAACTTCCGAAAACAATAAGCGGAAAGATACAGAGAAACAAACTGTGATGAATGTTGAAATTTGATATATTTTTATACGTTGATTTTGAATATATAAATTTTGACAAAATAAAAATTTACCTATTGACATAATTATGAAGATGTGATATAATTTTCTAAATTAAAGGTGTTGACGAAGAGGACTTGTGATCCGTGCAACAGAGAAGTGGCGGTTGGTGCGAGCCATGTGCAGTGAGGGTCTCATTGAGTCGGTAGCTTCCGAGCCGAGAGGAAGAAAGCAGTTTTGTGAGTAGAGCCTTTCCGTGATGCTGCGTGAATGCATAGGGCTTGTCAGAGCCTGAAGGTGGCACATTCCTGTGCAATTTGAGTGGTACCGCGGGTGATTGCAATAGCAGCTCGTCTCAAAGGAAGTATATCTTTTGGGACGGGCTTATTTTTTTCGTCCCGCAAAGCAAGAAAGGAAAATTTGATCATATGAAACAGATCAGCGGACTTGATTACAAAATACAGGAGATGGCAAGCCGTATCAAAGAGCTGCGAGAGATTGAAAATCTTACGGTTGAGGAAATGGCTCAAAAAACGGATGTTTCGGTAGATGAGTACATTGCTTGCGAAAACGGAAAATCGGATCTTCCATTCGCTTTCATTTATCGTTGCGCGTTGGCATTTAATGTAAACGTAACGGACATTATAGAAGGAACAAGCCCAACACTTGCGTCATACACGGTAACGAGGAATAAAGAGGGTCAGCCGATAGCTCAGGCACACGGCATGGAGTACTTTAATCTTGCAGGTGCATTCAAGAACAGGATAGCAGAGCCGCTTTATGTAAATGCAACATACAGCGAGGAGGCACAGCGTAAGGATATAGAGCTCACGACGCATGACGGTCAGGAATGTGACATAGTAATAAAGGGTGCACTTATGGTTCAGGTAGGCAGTCATAAGGAAGTGCTTCACGAGGGAGACAGCATTTATTATGACAGCTCAACACCGCATGGCATGATAGCTGTTGAGGGCATGGATTGTCTTTTCTATGCAATAGTTCTTAACCCGACGGGTGAGCCGATACCTGAGCTTCAGCCGGAAAAGGCACTTAACGGTGTTGCTCCGAGTGATAAGGAAGAAGAAAAGAATCCCAGAGTTTACAGAAAGTGGGTAAAAACACAGAAGAACGAAAACGGAACGCCCGTTAAGGTTGATTTTCTTAATACGGATGAATTTAATTTTGCATTTGATATAGTTGATGAGCTTGCGGATACAAAGCCGGACAAGATAGCAATGGTTCACCTCGACAGAAACAAAAAAGAGAGAATATTTACATTTGCGGACATGAAAAAGAGGTCTGCACAGTGTGCTAACTATTTTAAGGCGCTTGGAATCAAAAAGGGTGACAGGGTAATGCTTGTTCTTAAGAGGCATTATCAGTTCTGGTTTGCAATGCTTGGTCTCAATAAATTGGGGGCAATAGCAATTCCGGCAACAAATCTTTTGCAGGAGCATGATTTTACGTATAGGTTTGATTCTGCGGGCGTAAGTGCGTTGCTTTGCACTGCAGACGGCGATACGGCACATCAGGCGGAGCTTGCAATGGCTCAATGTCCTCAGGTGACTACAAAAATAATAGTGAATGGTAAGCGTGACGGTTGGCATTGCTTTGATGAGGAATTTGACCTTTACAGTGAAACATTTGTAAGGACGGCAGAGTCTCCAAAGGGCAATGATCTTATGCTCATGTTCTTTACATCGGGAACGACGGGTTATCCGAAGATCGCCGCACATAATCATAAATACCCATTCGGCCATTTTGTTACGGCAAAATATTGGCATTGCGTGGATCCCGACGGATTACATTTGACAATATCCGATACGGGCTGGGCAAAGGCTATGTGGGGCAAGCTTTACGGTCAGTGGTTCAGTGAGGCGGCTACATTTGTTTACGATTTCGACAAATTCAATGCGGCGGACATCCTGCCTTTGTTTGCGGAGTATCATATAACCACATTCTGTGCACCGCCGACAATGTATAGAATGCTGATAAAGGAGGATCTCACAAAGTATGACCTTTCTTCTGTAAAACATGCTACAATAGCAGGTGAGGCACTCAATCCTGAGGTGTTCAAGCAGCTTGAGCGTCTCACGGGGCTCCAGGTAATGGAGGGCTTTGGACAGTCGGAAAGCACTCTTATGATAGGTAATCTTGTAGGTGCATCACATAAGATAGGCTCTATGGGTAAGCCCATACCGACATACGATATTGACATAGTGGATCCCGACGGAAACAAGGTCGATGTCGGTGAAACAGGTGAGATCGTTGTAAGAACAGATAAGGGTGTACCGTGCGGTCTTTTCACGGGATATTATCTTGATGAAGACAAAACAAAGGAAGTATGGCATGACGGAATGTATCATACGGGAGATACCGCATATAGGGATGAAGATGGATTCTTCTGGTATGTAGGCAGAGTTGACGACGTCATAAAATCATCCGGATACAGAATAGGACCCTTTGAGATAGAAAACGTAATAATGGAGCTTCCGTATGTTCTTGAATGTGGCGTATGTGCTGCTCCTGACGAAGTAAGGGGTCAGGTCGTTAAGGCTTGCATAGTGCTTACAATGGGCACGGAGGCAACTGACGAATTGAAGAAAGAGATACAAAATTATGTTAAGCAGCATACGGCACCTTATAAGTATCCGAGAATAGTTGAATTCAGGGACGAGCTTCCCAAAACAACAAGCGGAAAAATAATAAGAAACAAGCTTTAATTCAGAGGAGATATATGCAACCTAAAAGAATAACGCTTTTTGCAGGTCATTATGGCAGTGGAAAAACAAATATTGCCGTAAATTATGCATTTTGGCTGAAAAGCATAGGTAAGGACGTTACTGTTGCGGATCTTGATATAGTAAATCCGTATTTCAGAACAAAGGACAGCGAAAAGGAGCTGAGTGAGGCGGGAATACCACTCATATCATCTGCCTTTGCCAATTCCAATGTCGATCTGCCTGCACTTCCGCAGGAAATGTACAGCCTCGTTGAAAGACGGGACAAATACGGAGTGCTTGACATAGGCGGAGATGACAGAGGTGCCCTGGCATTGGGTCGTTATACACCCTTTATAAAGGAAGAAAATGATTATGAGATGCTTTTTGTGGCAAATTTTTACAGACCTCTCACAAGGACTGCTCAGGAAGCGCTGGAGGTAATGCGAGAGATAGAGTCTGCATGTGGTATAGGCTTTACGGCAATAGTAAATAATTCAAATATAGGCAAAGAAACAACAGCAGATTTTGTTTTGGCAACCGTCAAAGAGGTGGAGCTGCTTTCAAGGCTGTCGTCATTGCCGGTGCTTATGACGAGTGCGGTTGAGAGCGTCGCAATGGACTTGACGGGCAAGATGGATAATGTATTTCCCATGACATTGCAACGGAAATATTATGATGTAAATATATAGGAAAAATAAAAGAAAGGGATTTTGATTATGGCAAAATTAACATTCAAGACAGATCTTTGCAAGGGTTGCGGACTCTGTGTGGACGCTTGCCCCAAAAAGCTTATTGTGCTTGCAAAGGACAAAATCAACAAAAAAGGACATTCTCCTGCGGAGATCACGGATCAGACAAAGTGCATAGGCTGTGCATTTTGTGCAACTATGTGCCCTGACTGCATAATTACAGTTGAAAAGTAAGAAAGGATAAAGGTATAAAATATGGCAGATAAAGTACTTATGAAAGGTAACGAAGCTATTGCCGAGGCAGCTATACTTGCAGGCTGCAGACATTACTTTGGTTATCCTATAACTCCACAAACGGAAATTGCCGCATATATGGCAAAGCGTATGCCTAAGATCGGCGGAACGTTCTTGCAGGCTGAAAGTGAAATTGCGGCTATAAATATGGTATACGGCGTTGCCGGAGCAGGCTTGCGTGTTATCACGTCATCATCAAGCCCCGGTATATCACTTAAGAGCGAGGGACTTTCGTACATGGCAGGCAGTGATCTTCCTGCACTTGTTGTAAACGTGCAAAGAGGCGGTCCGGGATTGGGCGGTATACAGCCATCACAGTCGGATTACTTCCAGACTACAAAGGGCGGCGGTCACGGTGACTACAAAATGATAGTTCTTGCACCTGCATCGGTTCAGGAAATGGCTGATCTTACTATCACGGGATTTGATCTTGCAGACAAATACAGAATGACTGCAATGATACTTGCCGATGGTACAATGGGTCAGATGATGGAGCCTGTTGAGCTTAAGGTTGAAAACGTTAAGCAATACGACAAGCCGTGGGCTGTAACAGGCACAAAAATGGCAAGAAAGCACAATATAATCAACTCTCTCAGCCTTGTTCCCGAGGAGCTTGAGCAGCTTAACTTTGCAAGATACGAAAAGTACAAAGAGGTTGAGGAAAACGAGGTTCGTTATGAAGAGTTTATGATGGAGGATGCAGAATATTGTATCGTTGCATTCGGTATTGCGGCTCGTGTTTCAAAGAATGCGATCGTTGCAGCTCGTGCAAAGGGTATAAAGGTAGGTC
>CAYOGO010000075.1:0-6177 GCA_964403405.1 uncultured Lachnospiraceae bacterium
ATACCGGCAACACCCGGGATATTGTCCGAGGAGTCGCCCATAAGCGCCTTACAATCTACAAATTGCGACGGCAAAATGCCGTATTCATTCTTAAACACATTTTCATCGTATTCAACTATTGTGGATACGCCCTTTTTGGTATAAAGCACGGTAGTCTGCCCCTCTATCAGCTGCAGTGAGTCCCTGTCGCCAGTAACGAGGTATGCTTTTATTCCGTTTTCATTTGCCAAGCGTGAAAGGGTTCCCAATATGTCATCCGCCTCAAAACCCGGAGCGGATAAGACCGTGATGCCCATTTTACTCAAAAGCTCCTTGAGCAGTTCTATCTGCGATATCAATGTTTCCGGGGTCGCACTCCTGCCTGCCTTGTAGCCGTCATACATTTTATGTCTGAATGTAGGCTCCTTTAAGTCAAATGCAACCGCAACCGCATTTGGAGAATACTGCCCCGTTATCTTTACGAGCATATTGACAAAACCGTATATTGCGTTTGTATGCACACCGCTCGACGTTGTAAGCTCCGGTACCGCGTGGAATGCTCTGAACGCTATACTGTGACCGTCAAGCACCATTATTTTTTTCATGCCTTGCCCCCATATTTTTTATATTTCAACACCGCACACTCAGACGTGTTTTTACCGTTCAGTATGATGTTATTTGTTTCGTAAAAGACAACGTCATCACGAAGGCTTGTAAACTCCTCTATGCTTTGCAGCTCCGCAAAGCCAAAGGACTGTGTCTTATAATGCATTGGAATTATCACCTTTGGTGCAATACGCTTCAGCAATGCATTTGCTGCCTCGGCATTTATCGTATATGTGCCGCCTATCGGTATCATTACGCAATCCGCCTTGCCTATCTTCATCATATTGTCCTCACCAAGCTCACAACCAATGTCGCCGAAATGCACTATTTTTATTTTGTTTACCCTACCCACGGTAAATATATTTATATCGTTCGTACCCCTCAATCTGCCGCCTGCATCATCATGAAAGCTGTGAATAACATCTACCGTGAAGGGACTCCTTGTCTCAGGCAGTATCTCAACGCCTTCCCTGTAATTATGATCAAAGTGCTCATGCGAGCATATCACCTCATGTGCCTTTGCATTTATATTTCGGTAGCCTCTTACGTCCTTGTACGGATCTATTATTATTTTATGCTCCTTACATTCGAGCTCAAAACAAGCATGTCCGAGCCACGTCACCTTTACTTCAGGCATATTTACTCCTTACTGATATAAACTGTTTTTCCGTTTACAAATGTAGTCTTGACATTAAAATTCTTGTCCATAATTATCGCATCTGCATCATAGCCGTCCTTTATAAGGCCTTTACGATCTGCAATGCCTATCATTTTTGACGGGTTGTACGATAAAAAGCGTGAGACATCTTCGATCTTATAGCCTATTGAGACCATGTTTTTCATTGCAACATCAAGCGTCAACGTGCTTCCTGCCAGAGCACCGTTTGAGATCCTTGCAACACCATTGTTGACAAATATATCAAGTCCTCCGAGCATATACTGTCCGTCACCCAAGCCCGTACCCGATATTGCATCGCTTATCATTGCAACATGCTCCTTGCCTACGCAATTTATTGCTATATTTAACGCCGCCGGGTGCACATGAACAAAATCGCATATGAGCTGTATATCCGCATTTCTGCCCTCAAGCACAGCTCCCACAACACCTGGATCCCTGTGTTTTAACGGCGTCATGGCATTATAAAAATGCGTTATCATCCTGCAGCCGTTATTCATCATTTTTACGGCACGATCATAATCCGCACCCGTATGACCTATTGCGGTCACAACGCCTCTCTTGTTGAGCTCTGCCACAAAGTCCTCGGCGCTCTCAAGCTCCGGCGAAACAGCAATAAGCTTTAATATATCGCCGTTATCACCCAATATAAATTCAAGATTTTCAAGCGTTGCTGCCTGCGTATATGCGGGGTTTTGCGCACCCAACGCCAATGTTGAAAAGAAAGGGCCCTCCATGTGCAGACCTACTATCTGAGTACCGTGAGTTCCCGATCTCATTTTTTCGGCAATTACCTCAACCGCATTCTTCAGCATATTCCTGTCCGCCGTGCTCGTTGTTGCAAGCACAGAGGTGGTGCCGTGGCTTACAAGGAACTCGGACATTACATCTAAGCCATCCGCATTACCGTCGTTAAAGTCATACCCACATGCCCCGTGTATGTGTATATCCGTAAAGCCCGGTATCAGCATATTGCCGTGTGCATCCACAGTCTCGCAATCGACATCCGCATCGAACACAAATTTTCCGTTTTCGATGTAAATATCCCTCATTTGAAAGCCGTTTTCGGTCAATACATTTGCATTTATAATTTTTAACATAAATTACCCCTTAATTATCTATCATTTCCACTTTTATGCTGTCAATGACATCTCTCATTTGTTTATAGCTGAATTTTTCGTCAATGCCTTTTGACACGGCAATATTTGCTGCCGCCATACCCGTTTGCAGTATCTCTTCTATTGACTTTTTCCTTGTATACGCAACCGTTGCACCTGCAAGTAGCGCATCCCCTGCTCCCGTTGTGCTTACAACATTCATTTTCTCCGGTTGTCTTGAATAAAACGCCCTGCAGCCGTCCGTTATTATCGCCCCTTCACTGCCGAGCGACACTATCACGAGCTTGACCTCGTATGAATTTGCTATGTTCTTTGCATTGTACACCACATCCTTTATGCTTGACATTTTTGTCTCACACAATGCCTCAAACTCCTTCAGATTTGGCTTTATAATGGCAGGTCCTGATTTTATTCCTCTAAAAAGTGCCTTACCGTCCGCATCGAGTACGGTTTCCTTCTTTATTATTTTAAGCTCGTTTATCATTGTACCGTAAAAGCTTACCGGTACATTCGGCGGCAGGCTTCCACACAGCATTACTATCTCACTTTGATCAGCATATTTTATTATTTTGCTCATTACGTCCCGTACAACATTTTCCCCAACGGGAAATCCGTTCTCGTTGATTTCGGTCATGTATCCTTCGCCGTCCCTTATTTTAAGATTAGTCCTGAGCAAGCCCTCAGCAATGGCAAAATCCTCTCCTATTTTTGCTGTTTGCAATGATTCCGTTAGCAATGCACCGTTTATATCATAATTTATTCCCGTACAAAAAACATCTCTCATCATTGACTTTATAACTCTTGCAACATTAATGCCCTTACCTGCAACATTCATGCCGTCATTCACCACTCTATTGGTCTCACCCTTTGCAAGCCTGTCAGTATACATGTATTTATCTATGCTTGGGTTCATCGTTACTGTTAAGATCATAGCACCTACCGTCTTTCCTCGTTTATCTGTACCTCGGTTTGAGCAGAACATTGTCGTAATAGCCGTAATCCCTCATTCGTATCGACCTTAAAAATGCGGCATCCACCTTTACCGTTCTTACCGTTAATTTTATTAATTCTTCTGTTTCCTTTGTTTTAATTTGACTTATATCATTGAATCTGATACTGCACCTGCCGTGCTCAACATGCAAAAACCGTTCCGCAAACACATCAAAAACATCTCTTTGAAAAAAACGCATTGTAATGGTATCCTTTTTTATACTAAAATTACATATAGGTATCCCGTCAACCGTGTATCCCGGCAATGTGAAAATACAGGAAAGCACGCCGTTTTCGATAAGACCCCCCACATATTCCAGCGCTTCAAGCATCTTTTCCCTTTGCTTTGGTCTTATATTGGTCAAATAAATGTCTATAAGTGTAGTATTCATGTTCTGCCGATCCTTATAAAATAATTACCACACTTTATTATACAATATTGTTGAACAAAAGTAAAGTATTTTTTGTATAAACGTGAAATTAAAGCAAATAATACAAGTACCCCTTGAAGGGACTATCGTTATATTAAAGGAGTCCATAAAATGACAAAACTCACTGCAAAGAAGAAAGCCTGCATCGCATGCCTTATGGGTATGACAGCTGCAATGATAGCTCTGCCCATATGCTGTTCAGTACGCTCACCGGAAAAGCAATTTGTATGCGGAGGAAAAACAATGCTTTGTGCCATCCCCGCTATTGCAAAAAAATATACAAATTGTCTGGTAAAAAAGGTACTACATTGAAAATATCCGCCGCAAACTCAGTTTGCGGCGGATATTTTTAGTTTTTTTCTGTTTTTTTGAGCATTAACAAGCAAGCAAACAATATCAACGGAAAAATCACTGCAACGAGAATACCCGTCCTGAATCCGTTATTTGAGATACCCGTCACAAAGCCCACGACCATCGGTCCCAATGAGCAGCCCATATCTCCTGCAAGCGCAAGCAATGCAAACATCGTGGTCCCGCAGCCCTTTATGCTTGCGGTCGCCAGCGAGAATGTTCCCGGCCAAAACAAGCCAACCGAAAAGCCGCACAGCACACAGCCTATCAATCCAAATATCGGCTGATCCGTTATTGCTATAAGCAAGTAGCTTATAACACTCAGAACTGCACTGAACATCATTGTAGGCTTCATTGGGAGCCTTTCGCTGAATTTTGCATATATCAACCTCGACAGGCCCATCGCGGCAGCAAATCCGCACACGCCAAGCAGATCGCCCACTGTCTTATCCAAATGAAGTGTGCCCTCCATGAATGTCGATGTCCACTGTGCAACAGCCTGTTCACTTGCTCCGCCGCATATCATGATAATAAACATTATTATAAATGCCTTTTGCGAGAACAATTCCTTGTAATTCGGCTTATCATCACCATCCTCGGATATTGAGTATATCGGAGCTTTTAAGAACAGCAAAAAGCAAATTACCGGTATTATCGCCCACAGGATGGTTATATAACGCCAATTTTCAATGCCTGCAAGTGCAAAAAAGCCAGTGCTTGCAAGCACTGCAAACACAGCACCCCAGCAATAAAAAGAATGCATAAGACTCATTATGCCTGCCTTGTTTTTGGTCGGACAGCCCTCCACTATGGGGCTCACCAGCACCTCAAGCAATCCTCCTCCGACCGCATACACCATGACAGCAATAAGCAAGCCCGGAAAGCCGCCCAGAACGTCAGGCAGGAATGTGAGCATCAGCAGACCCACGGCGGACAGAGCATGTGCCAGCAACATGCCGTTCCTATAACCTATTTTATGAATAAACCTTGATGATAAAAGATCCGTCAGGAGCTGTATGATAAAATTCAGGGTCACAAGCAACGTTATCTGTTCTATCGGTATGGTAAATTCCGATTGGAATGTCAAAAAAAGCAGTGGGGCAAAATTTATGACTATCGCCTGGACAACGTAACTCAAAAAACACGAAAAAATCGTAAGCTTATATGTCTGTTTCATTTTATGATCACTTCTCCGGTCTGCAATATTTATACGGTGTTCCGACAAAGCCTATCTGGTTAAAATCCTCAATATTGTGGCGTATGATATAATCTATGTATGATGCGATCACCTTTCCCGTATACAAATATCCCATTGCATTCATGTGTCCGCCTGTGAAGAATTTCTTTCTGAATTCCTTGTCATACACAACGCCGTATTTTCTGAGGTCTATTACATATGAGTTGTCAAACTGCTCCGCAAGATCGTACATCAATTTCTGATGTGCATCACACGTTGCCTCAAAGCTCTCATCATCACCGTATTTTGGAATGGTAACAAAAAAGAATCTGGCATCGGGCTGTATCTCCTTGTAGCGCTGAATTATTTTGGCATAATGTCCCGCAAATGTCGGCTTATTTTTTTTGTAGTCCTCAATGCAAACATCATCTATGCTACCCACGGGAGCACAGCAGTTAGCAACATCATTTACGCCCAATGCGATTATATACGCCTGACATGCCTTTTCGGGGCTCCAAAGATCGTATTTATCCGCAAATTCCCTGTGATACCACTCGGCAGACATGCCGCCTCTGGAAAAATTGTAGACAGTGCAGCCTGCCATACGTGCGATGTACTGACCCCATGAATAATCATACATATCGTGCCAGCCACGCTCACCGTTTTCATCCCAGGACTCAAGCTCTCCCGAAGAAAGGCTGTCACCCACACATGCAATTTTTCTTAAAACTCCGCAAAATCCGCCATCCGACACGATATTGTCAAGCGGCTTTTCATTCGGATCAAACAAATGATCAATATTCATAAAAATAATCTCCTGTTTATTCGGCAATCTTTGCACACAAAGCA
>CAYOGO010000076.1:0-6168 GCA_964403405.1 uncultured Lachnospiraceae bacterium
GGAGAGTGAAGTACAAAAATAAAATGGATCAAAAAAGATTGGACATGTTGCTCGTTGAAGCGGGCATAGCATCCTCACGTGAAAACGCAAAGCGCATGATAGAGGCAGGAAATGTTGAGGTAAACGGCATTACGGTTAAAAAGGCGTCAAAAACGTTTTCCGCAGATGCGACCATCAATGCAAAAAAAGAAAAATATGTCAGTAGAGGGGCTTATAAGCTTGAAAAAGCCATTGATTCCTTTGACATTGATGTTAAAGGCAAATGCTTTATGGATTGCGGTGCTTCAACGGGTGGATTTACGGACTGTCTGCTGACATACGGTGCAAGGCACGTGTGGGCAGTTGACGTCGGCACCATGCAGCTTGCGGAAAAGCTGAAAAATGATGCGAGAGTGACTTCAATAGAGAATACAAACATAAGATATATTGACGAAGCGGATTGGATGAGCAAAATAGACGGCGTTGTTATAGATGTATCGTTTATATCGTTGACGCTGATACTAAAACGCTTGTTTGAGGTGATCCCGAAACCGGCATTTTATGTTGCATTGGTAAAGCCGCAATTTGAAGCTGGCAGAGAGGCTCTGAACAAGCACGGAATAGTTCGATCGGAGAGAGCACATATAGAGGTGCTGAATAAGATAACGAGCTTTGTAACGGAAAACGGATATGTGATCAACGGATTGATCGCATCACCCATAAAGGGCGGCGATGGTAACAGTGAGTACTTGATCTGCTTTTCGTCAAAAACAAATGAAACAGAGCTTTATTTGGAAACAATAATAAAAAGGACAGTAAAAGAGGCATTGAGGAGCGAGAATGATACGTAATGACGGCGTTGTTGGTGTATACATAAATCCCAAAAAAGATGTGGATGGTGTTGCACGTACAAAAATATCGGATGTATTGGATAAAAACAGCGTAAAATACCGTTTTGTGAAAAATGTCGGTGAGAATCTTGACGATATTGATTTTTTAATAGTAATGGGCGGCGACGGCACTATACTGTCGGTAATAAGGCAGCTGTGCGATATGGAAATACCATTGTTCAGTATCAATATAGGTACATTGGGCTTTTTGTCAGAGGTGGAGCTTTCGGAATTTGAGCGTGTTTTGCCGATCATAATGGAGAATAAGGGCAAAATACAGGAAAGACTCATGATCGAGGCCAACTTTGACGGAAATAACTGTACTGCAATAAATGAAATATGTCTCATGAGTGAGGACAGACAGAAGATGATACATGCATCGGTATATGTGAATGAGGACATGGCTGGCAAGTTTGATGCTGACGGAATAATAATGTCAACTCCGACGGGTGCAAGTGCTTATTCACTTTCGGCAGGCGGACCGATAGTATATCCCAATACAAATTGCTTGGTGATAACTCCTGTTTGTGCACATTCCATAACAGCAAGACCGATAGTTGTTAATGCGGACGACGTGATCACGGTCAAGTCGGACAGTAAAAATATTATAGTGGCAAGCGATTGGCAAAATCGCATACATTGCTCGGGTGAAAACGATATTGTAATAAAAAAATCAAATAAGACCGCAAAATTTTATAAACTTGAGGAGCATGATTTTTTTGACAGAATGCGTGAAAAGCTTATATATAACATAAAAAGGGGTAACTGACAGTAATGTCAAGGTGAGAAAATGAAGAACAGACGACATAAATGTATATTGGATCTTATAAATAACAGCGTTATTCAGACACAGGAGGATCTCGTTGAAGGCTTGAGAGCGGCTGGCTTTGACTGCACACAGGGCACTGTTTCAAGGGATATAAGAGAGCTGCGATTGATGAAGGTGCTTGATCATTCGGGTGTTTATAAATATGCATTGCCCAAGGAGGGCAGCTCATATTTGGAGAGACTTAAGGAGGTCTTTGCACAGTCGGTGCTGTCGGTCGTGGCGTCGGGTAATCTTATAATCGTTAAAACGATACCTGCCGGTGCAGTCGGTGCGGCAAGCACGATAGATACATTGGATCTTCCGGAGGTGCTGGGATGTATTGCCGGTGATGATACTATATTCGTTGCTCTGGCGGATACTGCGGATTCACATGAAATAGCAAAGAAATTCATTGCTCTTGCAAGACTGTGATCATTTGAAGAAACGGAGATAATATATGCTGTGGCATCTTTCGATTAAAAATCTTGCGATAATAGATGATGTTAGCATTGAATTTGCCGAGGGCTTAAATATTCTGACAGGTGAGACCGGTGCGGGTAAGTCCATAATCATAGATGCCATAAACCTTATAGTCGGAGCAAGAGCGGATAGAGAGCTCATAAGGAACGGCGAAAGCATGGCATCGGTGGAGGCTATATTTACGCTTGACGGCAACGAGGAGCTTGCCTCAGCTCTCAAGGAGCTTGACTTTATGTACGGCGATGAGACTGAGCTGTTGATAACGCGTCAGATATATTCAAACGGAAGAAATGTTATAAGAATAAACGGCAGAGCAGTGGTAGCATCCGTACTGAGGGACATATCACAGCTGCTGATAGATATACACGGACAGCATCAGCATCAGTCATTGCTGGACAAGTCACATCACATAGAATTTTTGGACAGCTTTGACAGTTCAATAAAGCCCGTAAAGGAGAATATAAAGAGTATATATTCGGAGTGGTGTGAGCTTAAGGAACAGATCGATGATATAGATACAAATAAGGCGGATTTTGAACGAAATAAAGAGCTTATGGAGTATCAGATCAATGAGATAGAGCAGGCTGAACTGAAAATAGGCGAGGATGATGAGCTGATTGAGAAAAAGCAGATTCTTAAGAATTCGCAGGCGATAATTGCCGCACTTGAATCCGCATATGCAAGCATAAATTCAGGTAGACGCGACGGCGGTGACGGCGCGTTGGGTCTTTTGTATACTGCAAAGGAAAGGCTTGGGGGTATTGCAAGGTATTCGGATGAGTATTCCGAAATATATGACGCAACCGACAGTGTTTATTACGAGCTTGAAGATATTAGCGATTCCATTGGCAGGATATTGCACCACGTGTCTTATTCTGAGGAGCAGGCAGAGGAGATAGATGACAGGCTGTATGTTATCAATTCGTTGAAGCGAAAATATGGTAAGACGATAGAGTCCGTATTGGATTTTGCTGCATCACTTGGCGATGAACTCGAAAAAATGCAATATAACATGGACAATTCCGAGGAATTGCACAAAAAAGAGCGCGCGCTCTACAAGGAGCTCAAGGAGAATTGCGATACTTTGCATGCAAGGAGAGAAAAAGCATCAAGACTGCTTGAGGACAGGATAATAAGCGAGCTTTCATTCCTTGGAATGAAAAAGGTCCGTTTTGAGGTGTCTATCAGTGCACATGAGGATGATATTTCGAGCGATGGCTATGATGATGTAGAATTTTTGATATCTGCGAACGTTGGTGAACCATTGAGACCTCTTGCAAAGATAGCATCAGGCGGTGAAGTGTCCAGAATAATGCTTTCAATAAAGAGCGCTTTGGCGGATATTGATAAGATCCCGACAATGATATTTGACGAGATCGATACAGGTATAAGCGGTGCTGTGGCGGGTGCGGCAGGTAAAAAGATGCATGCCCTCTCAAAGAATCACCAGATAATTTGTATAACGCATCAGGCACAGATAGCGGCATGTGCAGACTGTCATTTTTTTGTTAAAAAAGTACTTGTTGATGATAAAACAAAAACATTTGTGAAGGTGCTTGATGAGGACGAGCGTATAGAAAATATTGCGGCTATGATATCAGGGAACACCGTTACTCAGTCAGCAAGAGCTCACGCAAGGGAGCTTATTGAGTCAAATTTGGATTAAATTGCAAAAAAACAAAGAAAAAAGCAATAAATTTTGAATTTTTGTCAAAATAGGTATTTATTAAATTTAGAATCTGTGATATAATTATAATCCACGCAATTCACGGTTTTGGTATAATATGGTTTTATATATCGATATAAAATCTGATTTTCAGGGAAGGAGACGGATCAATGTCATACAACACATTCAGCATCAGAAACTTTATTCACGAGTATACCGATCTCCTCAGAAACGATTATAAGGGCTTTACTGCAAGACCGTGGAACCGCTTCAGACCGGAGCAAACAAAGTGGTGGGTAGTACCATCAACGGCGTGGCCGTCATTCGGTAACGAAAAGCTGTGTTTCTGGTGCAACGGCAATTACCTGTACGGTGGGTACAATGTCGAAAAGGGAATAGAGGTCTCTCTTGAGGACCTGCAATATGATGCAAAAAACGTTCTCATGACGAATGATTGGAAATGGAAAAGCTTTTTGAATGATTGCAACTGCGGCGTTATTGATTCTCTTGTGGACTCATTTTACGAAAAGGTCAATTTCCCGGTGCATATGAACATAAGTGCGAATATAGTCAATAAAATAAACGGATATGATCCATACGGTAACAAAAAAGCAGATAATATTGAGTTTTCGATCACGAGTGATACGCTGAAGATATGCGAAAAACAATTTAATATTGCGGCGCTCTCGCCGTTTGAAAATATAGAGGGCATAAAGGAAATTCCTGAGTCACTTTGCGATGTTAAGGGCTTGAATTGGCTTTGGATAGATGTTATGATATTTGCACCCATATATTACATAAAAACGGGCTCTGCATACAATATCAACCGTTTGAGAAAGAAAATGTCTGCCTTTGAGGAACGGATATTTAAGGATTGTAAATTATGAATTATGAATGTATACTCCTTTGTTTTGCGGTTATAATATAATTGCGAAATAAAGGAGTGGTTTTATATGAAGAGATCAGACACAAAAACAGTGGACACAAGGCTTGTGGCTGAAAACTGCAGTCAGTTTTCACCGATAGCTTCAATGACATCGGGTACGGAAAAAGCAGTGCGTACTTGCGAAATATGCAAAAAGTGGGACGGCAAAAAATGTTCCGTCGGCTTGTATAATGTTATAGCAAAAAGTCTGAGGCCATTTGAATAAGCGGCTGAAAAAAGCTCATGCAAGTTGCATGAGCTTTTTGTATTCTTGATATTTATGTATTTTCGGTGAAATACATTATTTCGTATATCTTATTGTTATAGGTCGACAGTACACCGTATTCATTTGACAATGGATCCATTATCGTAAATTCACCGTCCTCAACGCCTGTAATGATGACCCAGTAACGGGATATGAGAGGATGTGTTGTTCGCACCATAACAGGAGTTCCGTTCTCCAAAAGCTTAATAACGCTGTCCGAATTGAATGTGTAGCTTGAATTAAGCTTTGGACGGTCGTATTTGAGCTTGTATTTGTATTTGAGGATCTCGTATGAGATGCTATTGAGTATGTCCGAATCGTTTTCGGAGTACAGACCGTCGGCTTCAAATTGATCGTAGAGCGTATCGGGATTTTTGTAAATGTCAAATTTTCTGAACAAAGAAGAAATACAACAGAGCTGACTGCCGTATTCACAGATACGCATGCTGATGTTAGATGACATTATTTTCATTGCCCATGATGTATTATCCTGCTTTACGATATCAACGTCTATTATGTCAATATTTTCTGTTTCATTGGGTGTAATATCAATGCCTTGATTTTTAACAAAGCTTGCTCGTGTTATATGCTGCACTGACAGGAGCATATAGCTTATTACGGCAATGGCAAGCACGAATAACCAAAAAACCGATACGGCTCTGTTTTTTTTCATTGTTGGTCCCCTTTATATAATAAAACGGCAGAACACACCTCAAATATGCTCTGCCGTTGATGTGCTGTTAATCTGCAGTGGGTTGTTTGTTTTCGTCCACACCTTCGCCAGAAAGCTTAACGATCGTACCCATTTTATTGGAATAATAAACAGCGCCATTAATGATCACCGGAGTGTTTTCTATTGGTGTACCGGAAGCACAACACCATTTGAATTTACCTGTTGAAAAATCAAGACAGTACAAGTATGTTAAATTACCGCCTTCATCGGCAGCTGATATTGCAATTACAACATCATTACCGGAAATGGCCGGAGACGATCTTACAAAGTCTTGTCCGTTTTCGTATGACCAGATCTTGTCACCCGTGTTTGCATCAAGACAGTAAACATTACAATCGTATGAACCGAAAATAACCTTATCGTTCTTAACTGCAACAGGTCCGACTACATAGAGATCTCTGTCACATTTGAATGTCCAAAGT
>CAYOGO010000077.1:0-6101 GCA_964403405.1 uncultured Lachnospiraceae bacterium
GAAGATATAATTTCCGCAATGCTTAAAAAATACGGTCATATGGAGGATGTAAATACACAAGAGATAGAGGACTGTATTGATGATATTGCATCACTGGAAGAAGCAGGTAAATTGTTTACAACGGATAAATATGAGAAACTTGCAGAAACATATAAGAATAATTCAAAGGTGATAAAGGCGTTGTGTCTTCATGTGGCACATACATGTAACCTTAACTGCTCGTACTGTTTTGCATCTCAAGGCAAGTACCACGGTGACAGAGCATTAATGCCGTTTGAGGTAGGTAAGAGAGCCTTTGACTTCCTCATAGAAAATTCCGCCGGCAGACATAATCTTGAGGTGGATTTTTTCGGAGGCGAGCCGTCACTCAATTTTGACGTCGTAAAGCAGCTTGTTGAATATGCGAGAAGCATAGAGAAAAAGTATAACAAAAACTTCCGCTTTACGTATACCACAAACGGAATGGTTCTTACTGATGACATGATAGAGTATCTCAATAAGGAGATGAGCAATGTTGTCTTGTCGCTTGACGGAAGACGCGAGGTAAATGACAGATTCCGCCGTGATTATACGGGCAAGGGAAGCTATGATACGATAGTTCCCAATTTTAAAAAATTGGTAGAGTCACGGGGCGGCAGAAATTACTATGTAAGGGGAACGTTCACTCACCACAATGTGGATTTTACAAATGACCTTTTCCATATGGCAGATCTCGGATTTACAGAGCTCAGCATGGAACCCGTTGTTTCGTCACCTGATGATCCGTGTGCGTTGACAGAAGAAGACATGCCGAAGCTTTTTGAGCAGTACGAGATACTTGCAAAGGAAATGATAAAGAGAAGGAGAGAGGGCAGACCATTTACGTTCTATCACTATATGCTTGATCTTAAGCATGGTCCCTGTATATACAAGAGGATATCCGGCTGCGGCTCAGGCACGGAATATATGGCTGTTACCCCATGGGGCGATCTGTACCCGTGCCACCAATTTGTAGGTGATCAAAAGTATTTGTTGGGTAATATCTGGGACGGTGTAAATAATACGGCTATTCAGGATGAATTCCGTCATTGCAATGCATACTCACGCCCTGAATGCCACGATTGCTGGGCAAGACTCTATTGCTCAGGCGGATGTGCGGCAAATTCCTACCATGCAACAGGAAGTGTAAACGGCGTATATAAATATGGCTGTGAACTTTTCAAAAAGAGAATAGAGTGTGCGGTAATGATGCAGGTAGCACAGGCGGAAGACGATGAAAACGCCGATAGCTGATTTTGTAAAAAATTACGCTGATACCTGCAAAATGAGGCTGCACATGCCGGGACATAAGGGTATTTCGTTCCTCGGCTGTGAAAGGCTTGATATAACAGAGGTGAGCGGTGCAGATGTGCTTTATTCTCCCGAAGGCATAATTGCGGAAAGTGAGAAAAATGCAAGCGCTCTTTTTGGAAGCGGTCATACATACTATTCCGTTGAGGGCAGCAGTCTGTGCATAAAGGCGATGCTTGCAGCTGCAACACATGGCAAAAAAGAGCCGTTTATATTGGCAGCAAGAAATGCCCATAAGGCTTTTGTATATGCGTGTGCATTGCTTGATATTGATGTGGAATGGCTTCATTCCGAAAATGATACTCACTTGTGCAGCTGCATCATAACTTCTGAACAGGTTGAAAGGGCTATACAAGAGCAAAAAAAGGCTCCGTGTGCTGTGTATTTGACGTCACCGGATTATTTGGGTAATATTCAGGATGTAAAGGGTATTGCAGATGTTTGTCATAGGCATGGGGTATTGCTTTTGGTGGACAATGCGCACGGAGCATATCTGAATTTTTGCAAGGATCGTGGGTCAAATGCAAGAACGGTGCATCCGCTCAGAGCAGGTGCGGATATGTGTTGCGATTCGGCACATAAAACGCTTCCCGTGCTCACGGGAGGGGCGTATCTGCATATATCGAAGAGTGCCGATGAGCATTTTTTGGATATTGCACGTGATAAGCTGAGCCTTTTTGCTTCCACGAGCCCGTCTTATCTTGTACTTCAATCCCTTGATTTGTGCAATGCGTACATGGCGGATGGTTATGAGGACAGGTTATATGCATTCTGCTTAAAGCTTTGTGAGCTTAGATCATATCTTTCAGACAACGGATTTAATATTACGGATACGGAGCCGTTGAAGATCGTTGTGGATATGACAAAAAAGGATACTACGGGTACAGCGCTTGCGGATTATTTGCGAAAAAACGGAATAGAGGTAGAGCTTGCCGACAGGGACTTTTGTGTAATGATGTTTTCTCCCGAAATATCGGATGATGACATTGAGCACCTGAGGTATGTGCTGACACATTATCCACTGAAGGATGGATGCTGTGACGGGATAAAAGACGGCAATGGTAGGCGAGTATTCAAAAAACCGCAACGGGTAATGGGCATAAGGTCCGCTGTTTTGGGTGAAAGTGAGATAATCGATGCAATGTCATCACAGGGGAGAGTATGCGCAAGCCCAACAGTATCGTGCCCTCCTGCAGTACCAATTGTTATGAGCGGAGAAAAAATAGAAAGTGAGCATGTCGAGCTTTTTGAGTATTACGGAATAAATAAGATTTCCGTGGTAAAATGAACATAAAAGTCCGATGATATTTATAATATATCACCGGACTTTTTTTACCAATCTTCCTTATAAACATTAAAATCTGTTTTTACATCATCATAAAAGGACTTATACTTATCAATGAATTGCTGAAGATCATCGCTCATTTCATCATCTATTTCGTCCCAATCAAAATCTATCACATCAAAGCCATCCTCGTCGTCACCGTCCGACAAACGCATCAGATTATAATTACTGTATTTTGACATTGCTTAATACCTTCAAAATTAATTTTTCTTTAACGACCTGCGTGTGCCGTCCGGCTCAACTATTACGGTATTGTCAAGCTGACTTACGAGTGAGAGCCTGAATGATGCTCTGTATTCATCACGGAGCAATTTTTGCTCAGTCTTTTCGTCCTCGGTGAGGGGACGCTTTTTTGAAGCACGCGCAAGCTCATTTATTCTGTCTATTTTTGCTTTATCCATGGTCGATCCTTTCTTCTTCAGTCTGCAGAGTACAAACGGTACATATCGGCATACATTCCGTTCTTTTGCATCAGCTCACGGTGTGAGCCTTCCTCGGTAATTCCGTTTTCGGTAAGCACTATTATCTTGTCGGCATTCTTTATTGTGGTCAATCTGTGTGCTATGGTGATGGTCGTTCTGCCCTTTGCAAGCTGCTCAAGCGACCTTTGAACGAGCCTTTCGCTCTCATTATCCAATGCACTTGTAGCCTCGTCAAGAATAAGTATGGGCGGATTCTTCAAAAATACCCTTGCAATGGAGATCCTCTGCTTTTGTCCGCCTGAAAGCTTTACACCACGCTCACCGACATATGTGTCGTAACCGTCGGGGAGGGATTCTATAAATTCATCCGCACCCGCAAGCCTTGCTGCATGCTGTATCTCCTCAAAGCTTGCATCTGTTTTTCCGTATGCTATGTTCTCACGTACAGAACCGGAGAAAAGATAAACATTCTGCTGAACTATACCTATATTGTTTCTGAGGGATGCAAGAGTGATATCGTTTATGTCATTACCGTCAATACGTATTACTCCGTTGTCCAGCTCATAAAATCTCGGTAATAATGCACATAATGTGGTCTTTCCGGAGCCGCTCGGCCCGACGATCGCAAGGTTTTCGCCTTCATGAACGGTTATTGAGAAGTTCTTTATGACATCTGGAGTCTCGTCTGAGTATTTGAATGTAACATTATCAAATTCGATGTGTCCCTTTACGTTTGCAAGCTCCTTGGCATCGGGGGAGTCAACTATATCTGGCTCCGTGTCCATTACCTCACAGAAACGCTCGATTCCGGTGATACCGCGTTGGAATTGCTCCGTAAAATTAACGATTTGCGTCACTGAGTTCAATAATGTCGAAACGTACAGCATGTATGCAACAAAATCAGACCCCGATATACCGCCGCTCCTTATAAAAAAGGCACCGATAACTATCATTGTTATGTACATCAAACCGCTAAATGCTCTTGTTGTTGAGTGGAAGGCACCCATTGTTTTGTATACGACCTTTTTTATTGCAAGGAAGCGTAAATTGCCCTTGGAAAACTTTTCTTCCTCTATTTTTTC
The DNA here is from genome assembly GCA_964403405.1 of uncultured Lachnospiraceae bacterium. Classification (GTDB taxonomy): domain Bacteria; phylum Bacillota; class Clostridia; order HGM11327; family HGM11327; genus SIG351. The sequence continues at coordinate 4,179 of CAYOGO010000077.1, forward strand.
GTTTGAAAATGCTTTTACCTCATGAATACCCAAAAGTGAGTCCTCTATCTGTGAATTGAGCTCGCCGACCTGCTTACGTGAGTCCCTGAAGCCTGCACGCATTTTAAGGCTGAGAGGCGTAAGCACGAGGAGCATAACGGGTATGATGGCAAATATGATTATCGTCAGCCATATATTCATTGTACAGAGAATGACAAATGAGCCTGCTATTTTTAAGCCTGCAATAAAAAACTCTTCGGGACAGTGGTGTGCAAATTCCGTTATGTCAAACATATCGCTCGTTATACGGGACATTATTGAACCGACCTTTGTGTTGTCGTAGTATGAGAATGACAGCTTTTGCAGGTGTGCAAAAAAGTCCCTTCTCATATCTGTTTCCATTCTTGTGCCCATAACATGCCCCGTGGACGACATATAGTAGTATGCAGCGGAGTCGATTATTTTAAGCACGAGATAGAGCAGACCGCATTTTAATATGAGTTCAACCGTGAGCGCGGATATATCCGTTTGTGCAACATCCGTTATTTTACGGACGATCAGTGGCAGAACAAGCTCGCACAGCGTTGTCATTGCGGCACACAGCAGATCGAGTACGAGTATCCACTTGTATTTCTTGTAATATGGGAGAAATCTCTTTATAAAATATGTGTTTGACTGTTTTTGAGTGTCGTTTGCTTTTTTCATTATTCCAATACCTTCAAAACTGTTTTGAAACTTAATTATAACATATTTTTTTCAAAAAGACATGGGTATTGTGTAAAATTATTGTAAATTTTATTGCAACTCAGCGTAATAACAGTCTGCAAATAAATACCGAGCCGAGCATGGCAACAAGGTCGCACAACATTGCAACCGCAACGGTGTATCTTGTTTTTTTTATTCCTACACTGCCAAAGTACAGTGCTATCGTATAGAATGTTGTTTCGGTGGAGCCCATCATTGTTGATGCAATGTCGCTGACGTGGGAATCAATGCCTGTTGACCGAAATATATCCGTGAGTATTCCGAGAGCGGCTGAACCCGAAAATGGTCGAATGAAGTACAGCTTTAATATTTCGCACGGTATGCCGATGCGTGATAGGGGTATACTGAGATATTCCGCAAAAATATCAAGTAGTCCGGAATCGCGGAGAAGTCCGACGGACACCGTCATTGCAAATATAAACGGCAATATTTTGAATACGAGCTCAAGCCCTGATCTTGCACCTGTGCAAAAGGAGTCATATACTTTCACATGCCTTGTGAGTGCATAGGATATGACAAATATTATAAAAAACGGTACTGTGATGGTACTTATTAATGATATTATTCTCATATTCTTTTATCCGCAATGCGGCTCAACGCTTTGCACAGCACAATTCCCGTAAATGCTGTTATAAGGGTACTGATAAATGTCGTGATAACAATGGAGGATGGATCATTTGCGCCGTAGGAATGCCTGAGTGACAGCACGGTAGTTGGTATCAGCTGGAGAGATGAGGAATTTATGACGACAAAAAGCATCATGCTGTGGGATGGAGTATCCTTTTGCCCGTTTTGGACATCCATAGCCTGCATTGCCCTCAAACCGTACGGAGTTGCCGCATTGCCGAGACCGAGAATGTTTGATGTAATGTTCATTGACATTAATTCCGTTATTTGCGGTGATGCATCAGGAAACAGTCCTTTCAATACAGGGGAGAACATCTTTGCCGCCTTGCTGTTTATATGTGCATCGTTTGCGATATTCATTATGCCCAGCCAGAAACAGTATATGCTGACGAGTGATATGCATAGCTGAATTGCGTTTGCAGAGCTTGAGGTTATGCTTTCAAGTATCCTTTCGCTGTTGCCTGTTATTATCATGTAAAAAATGCCCGCCATCATCATCACAGCCCATATAATGTTTATCATAGAACCGCCTTTTTGTGTTTTTTATAAAAT
>CAYOGO010000078.1:0-6052 GCA_964403405.1 uncultured Lachnospiraceae bacterium
CTTGGTCATGGCAGGTACATCATCTTCTTTTTCATCATCGGATTCGCTTATTTTTTCTATGTAATCGTCATAATTACCTATATATTTTGTAATAACGCCATCTTCCATAGCGTAAACGTGGTCAGCGATCCTGTTTATAAAGTATCTGTCGTGCGAAACAACTATCAGCGTGCCCTCATAGTCCTCAAGTGCGTTTTCGAGTATTTCCTTCGATGCCATGTCGAGGTGATTTGTAGGTTCATCAAGCAACAGCAGATTATCATGATTCAACATGAGCTTAATAAGCATCACTCTTGCCTTTTCTCCTCCGCTCAATGACGCTATCGTTTTGAATACATCGTCACCCTTGAATAAGAATATGCCTGCTATTTTTCGTATATATGTCAATTCAAGATTCGGAAAATCATCATAGATCTCCGTCAATATATCCTTATTCGGATTCAATGTACCTATCGACTGATCATAATATCCTACCGAGACCCTGCTGCCGTACCTGATCTCGCCCTCATCCGGTTGAACGATTCCCTTGATTATTTTCAGGAGCGTGCTCTTGCCGCAGCCGTTGTTACCTATCACGGCGATCCTGTCTCCCTTTACAACGTGCATTGAAAACTTTTCAAACAGCTTACGATTACCGAACGCTTTTGAGACCTCATCAACAAAAAGTACGTCGTTTCCACTCTCACGATCCACCTCAAATGACATTTTTATACTTTGATTTCTGAATGGAGAGGTCATGAGTTTGATTTTATTGAGCTGCTTTTCCTTGCTTCTTGCCTGCTTGAGACTTTTTTCCCTATTGTAGCTTTTGAATGTATCTATGATCTCCTGCAAACGCTTGATCTCTCGCTGCTGCAGATTATACTGCTTTTCTATCATCTCGTTGAGAGCTTGTTTTTTCTCGTAATAATCGGAATAATTACCGTCAAATGTCAGCAATCCGCCGTTTTCAAGCTCCGCTATGCGTGTACATACATTATCAAGAAAATATCTGTCATGCGATATTACCAGGATCGTACCATCATAATTATTCAAATGATTTTCAAGCCACCTTACGACCTTGAGATCAAGATGATTTGTAGGCTCATCAAGCAGCATAATATCGGGTTTTTCCAACAAAATTTGAGCTATTGCAATTCTTGTTCTTTGTCCTCCGCTGCATTCGTTTACTTTTTTATCAAACTCGTCCGGTGTAAACCCAAGTCCCCTGAGAACGCCCTTTATATCACTCCTAAACCTATATCCGCCCCTTGACTCAAAGCTGTCCAGCATATCACCATACAGATTCATTTCCCTTTCGTAACTTTCGTTTTCAGGCAGGAGATCCGTTATTTTTTCTTCCTGCATGCGGAGCTTGCCCTCAAGCGTTATGAGATCGTCAAAAACATGCAAAAGAGTGTCCATTATCGTTTCATCCGATGTTATTAAGGGATGCTGTTCAAGATAACCTATTGTAGTTCCGGCAGGAAAGGTTACATTCCCGTTTTCCGACGACATTTTATCTGCAATTATCTTAAACAGAGTAGTTTTTCCACTCCCGTTGACGCCCACAAAGCCTATTTTGTCGCCTTTTTCGACACGTAAATCGATATTTTCAAAAAGGATGTCCTCGCCGAACTCCTTTTTTATCCCATTTAATTGTAAAATAGTCATTTACGTTTTATTTCTTGTCCCGCATTCCGTCAAAACAGCACATCCCTTGAAGCCGTCGCTCCATTCAAGCAATGATTTACCATTACTCGTTATCGAGAGCTCGGATATTTCCTCTGTCGGCTTGTAATGCAGGCTCATATCCTCCTTAATTAACAATATTTCGTTATACTTCTTTGTAGAGTAGCATGCGATTATCTTTTTACCGCTCAGACCGTTTTTAGCAAACTTGAATATGCTTATGCCGACGCCTCCACGCTTTTGCGGTGTGATCTGAGATGCGGGAATGATCTTTCCGTATCCCGTATCAGAGATTATTGCCAGCTTTGTCTTATTTTCTATCTCGCATGCGGAAATGATCGTATCGTTTTCCTTCAATTTAATTGCGCGCACGCCCTTTGATGCTCTTCCCATTGTGCTTATCTGATCAACTGAGCACCTCAGTGACATACCCTTCTCTGTGACAAATATTAATTCATTATTTTCGATAATATTGGCAAATATCAATTCATCATTTTCATTTAACTCACATGCCACGATTTTTGTACGTGATGTATTGAAGTTTGTCAATTCAGTTAATTTACACATACCGTTTTTGGTAACAAACAGTACCTTGCCACTACTGTAGTCCTTAGTTGCGGTAACACCTATTATTCTCTCCCCTCTCTCGAACGTCGGGATAACATTCGTTATAGGAGTTCCTCTCTCTTTCCATTTTGTTTGCTTTATATTGGAGGGATTCAATGTATAATTTGTTCCATCCTCCGTAAACAGCAGTATCTTTGCATCCGTCGATGTATACACAACGTGCTCAACGTAGTCACCGCTTCCAAGGTCCATTTCTTTGAAGTTTCCGTTGGACCTGTTAAAATGTGTTGCGTCTATTGACTTTATCTCCTGGTTGTGAGTAATAACGACAACAACATCCTCAGCCACTATAAATTCATCCTCACTGAACACCTTTTCGGCCTTTGCTGACACAATTTCCGTTTTTCTTGCATGTGCATATTTTGCCTTAATTTCCGACAATTCCTTCTTTACAACGCTTTTTAACACCGTTTCTGAGGCGAGAATTTTTTCCAGGGCGGCTATCTGCTTGCATAACTCCTTAAATTGTGTCTCCAGCGTCAATATTTCAAGGTTAGTCAATCTCTGCAATTTAAGATCAAGTATTGCTTGTGCCTGCTCCCTGCTGAATCCGAAATTTTTCATAAGGTTTTCTCTTGCGTCGCTCGGATTCTTTGATCCCCTTATTGTTGCGATCACCTCATCAATTATGCTGCATGCCTTTATGAGACCCTCCTGAATGTGCTTTTCTGCCAATGCCTTATCCAGCTCAAAGCGTGTTCTCTTTGTAATCACTTCTTTTCTGAAATTTATGTAGCAGCTTATGCAATCTTTTAACGAAAATCTTACCGGCTTACCGTTTGAAACAGCAACCATATTCGCAGAATAATTATACTGCAGATCACTGTATTTATAGAGATATGCAAGCACCTTGTCGATATCGGTGTCCTTTTTGAGCTCAATAACTGCTCTCGTTCCGGATTTATCGGACTCATCCCTTATGGCAACTATGCCGGAAAGAATGCTCTTTTTGTCCTCGCAAAGCTGCGCTATCTTTTCAAGGCACTTTGCTCTGTTTATCTGATACGGAAATTCATCAATTACTATCGCATTTTTTGTCGCGGAGATCTCCTCAACGTGAGTTTTTGCCCTTAAAACAATCTTTCCTCGTCCCGTGCTGTAAACCTTTTCTATATCGCTGAGATCCTTCATTATCAATCCGCCTGTCGGAAAATCAGGTGCAGGTATGTAATTCATAAGCTCCCTTATCGAACAGTCCGGATGATCTATCTCGTATATGCAGCCGTCTATCGTTTCTCCGAGATTATGCGTAGGTATCTCAGTCGCAAATCCTACCGCTATACCCGACGCACCGTTAACGAGCAGATTCGGAAAACCTGCAGGAAGCAGTTCAGGCTCCTTTAATGTATCATCAAAATTAAGCTTGAATTGAACAGTATTTTTGTCAATATCCTTGAGCATATCTGTTGCAAGCTCACTCATTCTGACCTCTGTATAACGCATAGCAGCCGGCTGGTCACCGTCAGGAGAACCGAAATTTCCCTGACCATCCACTAAAACCTCACCCATGTTGAAGTCCTGTGCCATTCTCGCCATAGCATCATACACGGACGTGTCGCCATGAGGATGATATTTACCCAGAGTGTCACCGACAACTCTTGCAGACTTTCTGTGCGGTTTGTCGGGATCCATCTTAAGCTCCCACATTGTGTATAATATTCTTCTTTGAACGGGCTTTAAGCCATCTTCCATTCTCGGCAATGCTCTTTCAAGAATAACGTATTCTGAATACGGCATCATTGATGTGTGCATTACCTCTCCTATCGGTTGTTTTATGAGTGTTCCCGATGCTTCCGGATCTATTACAGTTATTTTTGTATTTTTCTTCTTTGCCATATATTTTTCCCCTATTTTAGTAAAATTCCGCTTACTTGACCATATCCTCATACGCATCACGTTTATTAAAGTTTGCGTATTTTGTTATATAATCATGTCTTGCATCTGCCTTATCACCCATGAGGACCTCGATTTTATCCTCAGCTTCCGCAACATCACCTATCTGCACTCTTATCATTCTCCTCTTTTCGGGATCAAGAGTTGTCTCCCTCAGCTGATCCGGATTCATTTCACCCAAGCCCTTGTATCTTTGGATGGTATAATTCTTACCAAACTCATCCGTTGCCATTTTGAGCTCCTCATCTGTATACGCGTAATACATCTTATCGCCCTTCGTGATCTTGTACAGCGGCGAAAGTCCTATATAAACGTGACCTTCCCTTATAAGATCCGGAAAGTATCTGTAAAAGAATGTTACCAGAATGGCTCTTATGTGTGCACCGTCCTGATCGGCATCGGATAAGATTATTATTTTATCGTAATTGAGCTTTGAAATATCGAATTTATCACCGACTCCTGTTCCAAGTGCATACAGAATGGTTTTGTACTCCTCATTTTTCATTACCTGCTCAAAATTGGTCTTTTCTACATTCAAAGGCTTACCTCTCAACGGTAATATTGCCTGAAATTCCCTTTGTCTACCCAATTTTGCAGTGCCGCCGGCTGAATTACCCTCTACAATAAACAGCTCATTTATAGCCTTGTTTGTTCCGGAACAGTTTGCAAGCTTGCCTACAAGCACGGAGTTCTCAACTCCCTTTTGCTTTGCTCCCTCACGAAGCTTTGTTGCAGCATTGCTTATTGCTTTACGTATCTGCGATGTTTTTATGCATTTTTCCGTAATTTTCTTTGCAACCTCGTCGTTTTGAGGAGCTTCCATGAATTGCGTAAAATACTCCGTAATAACACTTTCGACCGCTGTTCTTGCCTCAGCATTGTTTAGTTTTTCCTTAGTTTGACCTTCAAACTGTATATCTCTCATTTTAACGGATATAACAGCTGTCAAGCCTTCCCTTGTGTCGGATCCCGTTAAGGCTTCCTTTTTATCCTTTATAAAATTAAATCTGTACGCAAAATCATTGATAGTTCTTGTCAGACCACTCCTGAATCCCGTTTCGTGTGTTCCTCCCTCTGCCGTATTTATATTGTTTGCATAAGAATACACAAGATCGCTGTTTGTATCATTATATTGGAATGCAGCCTCAACCTTGATATTGTTTTTTTCACCGATAATGTATATAGGCTCCTTAAAAAGCACATTTTTATCGGTATTTATATACTTTACGTAGTCACTCAATCCACCCTCAAAACAGAATACTTCATCCTTTTTATCAGTCCTGTTATCCTTGAGATGTATTTTTAATCCACTGTTTAAGTAAGCAATATCACGTATTCTCTTTGAAATAAGGTCATAATCAAAGTTTACGCTGTCAAAGATCCTGTCATCGGGCAAAAAAGTTACCATAGTGCCTTTTTTCTTAGTATTTCCCACTACTTCTATACCCGTAACCGGTTTTCCCGATGTTATATTACCCTTTTTATCTGCTATGCTCTCATATCTCTGATAATACTCCTTGCCGTCCCTATAAACTCTGACCTCAAGCCAACGTGATAACGCATTTACCACAGATGCGCCAACGCCGTGCAAACCTCCGGAATAGCTGTAATTTGTGTAATCAAATTTACCTCCTGCATGAAGTATTGTAAAAATAACCTGTACTGCCGGTATTTTCAATTTCGGATGAATGTCCACAGGCATACCACGTCCGTTGTCATACACGCTTACGCTGTTGTCTTCATTTATAGTTATTTCTATAGAGTCGGCATATCCGTTTATTGCTTCATCCACTGCATTATCCACAATCTCAGTGAGCAAGTGATGCAATCCCATTGATGTTGTCGAGCCTATATACATTTC
>CAYOGO010000079.1:0-6004 GCA_964403405.1 uncultured Lachnospiraceae bacterium
GTGTTATGGATCTGTTTGTAAGAACATATTTTGCAACAACAACGCATGAGGTAGTTCAAAATCTGAATAATAAGGCGATAAAGATAGTTAATGCGGCATCGCAGGCAAGAATACTGATGAGCATAAGCAATCTTTTGACGGACGACGAAAAAGACATCGTAAGGCGAGGCAGAAACGCAAAAAGTGCCACAAAGCCAAAGCATGCGGATATTACGGATTACAGGCTTGCAACGGGGCTGGAGGCATTGCTGGGGTATTTGTTTATCAGCGGACAAGAGGAAAGATTGTGCGAAATATTTGCTCTCATGAAGAATATCGTGCAAAACGGAGCAATCAAGCAGGATAACTAAAGAAATCACTCCACTGAGTGACATAATATACAAGGAGAATAAAATATGAAACCAAATTATGCTTATGAGTCCATGCGGTACGGATTTTTTATTCATTATATTGCACCTTCAACATTTTACAAAGACGGAAAAAAGGTAACTGACGTAAATGAGGCGGCAGACAACTTTGATGTTGAGGGTTTTGTAAATGATATCGTTTTGTCAGGCGTGGAATATATTGTATTTACTGCATGGCATTATCTTATGGTACCGCTTTATCCAAGCGAGGTAACAAAACGTATGAGACCGGAAATGTACGTCAGACGTGATCTTTTGGGTGAGATAATAGACGGTGTTAAGGAAAAGGGTGTAAAGGTAATACTTTATACACATCCGAGGGACGGACATGATTTTGAAGAATACGATCAGATACGTTGCGGTTGGGGAGCAGGAAATCTTGAAGGAACAAGGGATACACCGAATTTTGATAAGTTTGACTATAAAAAGTGGAACGACTTTGTTCTTTCGCAATATGAGGAGCTTTTTGAAAGATATGGAACAAGGATAGACGGCATTTGGGTGGACGGCATGGGTCCGGGTAAATTTGTATTCGGAATACATCGCTCATACTCATATGAGTATCCCATAGTGGATTATGTGGCATTGAGGCAGATCGCAAAGAAGATAAATCCGGATATAGCCATAGTGCATAACGGTTATGGTTACCAATTCACATCAGACTTTATAATGCCGGAGAGCTTTTTTGATTTTGAACGCACACATCGTGATACGGGCGATTGGCCGGCTTGCGATAAGGCAATGGCACTGTGTTTCACAGAGGGCGGTTGGTCGTGTTCGGGCAAATACGGAGAAGGCGGAGCCTACATTGATAAGGACGGTCTTTTCCGTTACATGATATTCCAAATGACGAGTGCCTCCGCAGGAGGTATATGCTTGGCTGCAGGTCCGTATTGCGGCGGCGGCTGGGATAAGGATGTTATGGAGTACATGACGGAGTACGGAAAGCAGCTGCATCGTTTGGGAGAGGGCGTAAAGAATATAGTTCCGAGCACGAGCTGGCGTACGCTTTCGGGCGATACGCTTAACGGAAAGAATTATGTATTTGCATGCTCATCAAAAAACAGAGAATACGAGTATATACATATAATGAAAGTTCCCGAAAACGGCGTTATAAATTTGGGCATGAGTGAGGATGGTGCAAAAATAGCATATCCTGTTCCGCTTGCAAAAAATATTACGGTCAAGGACTTTGTTCAAAATGAAAACGGCGTGTCATTCCGCATAGAGGGCACTCCGGACGAGGTCGACACGATAATCCGCTTCAAGAGGGAAAATAATCCGAATGCGGATGTATGGGAATGGATAAATGACAGCGACAAGAGAATAAGGTACAAGGTGCCGGAAATGTGGTACTATGACTGCTTGAAGACTGTTCATGATGACGATGATATATATGGCGGAACCGAGCTTGTAAAGTATATAGGCTGTTACGAGGATGACACAAGAGTTGCATATAAAGAGGGCGCAAGGTTTGACACATACTTTGAATGCAGTGAGATACAGCTTATATGCAGCATGAACACAAACGGCGGCAGTGCGGATGTTCTTGTGGATGATATTTGCGTGGCTACAATATCAACAAAGGCGGACGAGCACCGCGTGAGAGAGGTCGTATTTGCGAGCGGAGAGCTTTATGGCGGCATTCACACCTTTACGGTAGTTACAAAGGGTGACGGCATGTTTGAGTTTGACGCAATAAGAATAAGAAAGTAATTTCGGCGTGGCTCCCTGTTTGACATAATGCGATATGCTTATGTGTTATGGGGGGCCGATGATATGTGCAAAAAAATAATAATTCTGTTGACAAATTTATAATACTGTGATAAAATGGACAGCATGAACTGGGTAATGTGGCTTGTCCGCTTTCCGCAATTTATTTGAAAACGGTGGAATATGAAAAAGATCATTTTATATACGGACGGTGCGTGTTCCGGCAATCCCGGTCCAGGAGGCTGGGGATGTATATTGTTTTATACCGACAACAACGGTGCGGAGCATAAGCGCGAGCTCAGCGGTGGCGATAAGGCCACAACAAATAACCGAATGGAGCTTATAGCTGTAATTGAGGGTCTCAAGCAGCTCAAGACACCTTGCGAGGTGACGGTCTATTCTGACAGCCAATATGTATGCAATGCCTTCAATAAGGGGTGGATATACGGTTGGAAAAAAAAGAATTGGGTCAATTCCGCAAAACAGCCGGTAAAGAACATAGATCTGTGGAAGCTGTATCTCGAAACAGCCGAACAGCACAGCGTCAGCTTTGTAAATGTAAAGGGTCACAGCGATAATGTGTACAATAACAGATGCGACGAACTTGCAAGAGCCGCAATTAAAAGATATTAGTAAGGGTTGAATTTAAAATGGATAATATTGAACAGAAAACAGAACCAAAAAAGAGAATATTCAGCGGAATACAGCCTTCGGGCATAATCACACTCGGCAATTACCTGGGAGCTGTTAAAAATTGGGTAGGTCTTCAGAACGAATATGACTGTATTTATTGCATAGTTGACATGCATGCACTTACAGTGCGTCAGGATCCGTTAAAACTTCGTCAGAATACAATGACACTTGCGGCACTTTACCTTGCTTGCGGACTTGATCCGGAAAAGAACATAATATATGTACAGTCACAGGTGCCTGCGCATGCTGAGCTTGCGTGGATACTTGACACATTCACATACATGGGTGAGCTTAACCGTATGACACAGTTTAAGGAAAAATCTCAACGCCATGCGGACAATATAAATGCAGGACTTTTTACATATCCCGTGCTCATGGCGGCGGATATACTGCTTTATCAGACTGATTGCGTGCCTGTCGGCGAGGATCAAAGGCAGCACCTTGAGATAACAAGGGATATTGCAATGCGATTCAATAATATATATGGAAATGTGTTCAAAATACCTGTTGGCTTTATACCGAGAGCAGGAGCAAGGATCATGAGCTTGCAGGAGCCGGACAAAAAGATGTCAAAGTCGGCAGAGGATGCAAATTCGTACATATCCATGCTTGACGATCCAAAGGTGATCGTAAATAAGATCAAGCGTGCGGTTACGGATTCCGATTGCGAGGTCAGGTTTGACATGGAAAATAAGCCGGGTATTTCAAATCTCATGAATATATACTCATGTTTTACGGATAAAACGTATGAGGAGATCGAAAATGAGTTTTCGGGCAGGGGATACGGTGACTTTAAGCTTGCGGTAGGTGAGTGCGTTGCCGATAATGTCGGAAAAATACAGGTCGAATACAATAAGATAATAAAGGATAAGGCGTACCTTGAGGAAATATTCAGCACGGGTGCGGAAAGAGCCGACAGAATTGCACAGAGAACTCTTGCAAAGGTAAAGAAAAAAGTCGGCTATGTATTGCCCGATAAAAAATAATAGTGTAAAAAGCAGGAATATTATGTGTTTTGATAATGCATGCGGTATTTCTGCTTTTGCTTTTGAAAATACAGGCAGCACGAGCATATCATTTTGTAGTGTTACGGTACCGGAAATAATTTTTTTTATAATGCTGAATTGCATTGACAACATCACGCAAATATGGTAAAATATAACATAATAGAGGATCTGTTGTTTTGCGGAAAATCTGTTACAAATTTCAGAAAGAGTATTGTATACATTGGAAAAAATAAGGACTGTAAAAAATATTATCAGATCGAACCTGGCTAACATGTTTACCGCCATGCGTATGGTAATTGCAATAGCGATACTTATCCTGTATTACACAAATGCGACAAATTGGCTGTGGCGTTGTCTTGCACTTTTTGTTTTGGGCTGTATTACGGATATGTTTGACGGCACTATTGCAAGGCTGACGCACAGCGTAAGCGATCTGGGCAAGCTACTTGATCCAATATGTGACAAATCAATGCAGGTGTCGTTGTGCTTGGTTCTCACGATGGGCGGGTATATACACAAATGGGTGTTTGTAATTCTTGCGGCAAAGGAGCTTATAATGGTAATAGGAGCGGCAATATTTTTTAAGAAAAATATTGTGGTGTCCTCAAATTGGGTAGGAAAATTATCTACCGTATGGTTCTCACTTGCTGCAGTGCTTGCAATATTTGAGTTTGAACCGTATTGCGATTGGGCTTTCTTTGTTTCGGTAGTGCTTGCGGTTACTGCATTGGTGCAGTATGCTGTAAAATATATAAACGTATTTAAGCGTAGCAAATAATATTTCAATAATATTGGAGGATTTAATATGAAATTAGGTGTAGTTGCGGCTTTATTCAGTGACAAGTCGCTTAAAGAGTCTCTTGATTACCTTAAGACTCTCGGCGTGCAGATGATAGAATTGGGTGCGGGCGGCTTCCCCGGCAAGCCTCATTGCGATCCTGAGGTTCTTCTTGCAGATGAGGAAAAATTCAATGAATTCAAGAGAACGATTGATGAGTCAGGCATAGAGATCTCTGCATTCTCATGTCACGGCAATCCTGTTCACCCGAACAAGGAGATCGCAGCACAGTTCTGCAAGGATTTTAACAATGCAGTTCTTATTGCGGAAAAGATGGGTATCGACAGAATAATAACGTTCTCAGGCTGCCCGGGCGGTTCACCTGAGGATAAAACGCCGAATTGGGTAACATGCCCCTGGCCGGATGACTTCCTCGGCATACTTGATTATCAGTGGAATGATGTTCTTGTTCCTTATTGGAAGGAAGCAGTTAAGTTTGCTGAAGCTCACGGTATAAAGAAGATCGCCTTGGAAATGCATCCCGGATTCTGTGTATATAACCCGGAAACATGCCTCAGACTTCGTAAGGAGGTAGGCAGTGATATTATTGGTGCAAATTTTGACCCCAGCCATCTGTTCTGGCAGGGTATCGATGCGGTAGCTGCAATCAGAGAATTGGGTGATGCTATCCATTATGTACATGCAAAGGATACAAGGATCGATGCTATCAATATGGCTAAAAACGGAGTTCTTGATACTAAGCCTTATACGGACGAGATTCATCGTTCATGGATATTCAGATCTTGCGGTTACGGTCACGATGTTTCCGTATGGAAGGATATAGTAAGCAACCTTAAGCTTGTTGGCTATGATGACGTTCTTAGCATTGAGCATGAGGATAGCCTCATGTCGCCGACAGAGGGCTTTGAAAAGGCAGTTAAGTGCCTCAAGGAAGCTATAATTACTGAATCTGCAGGCGAGATCTGGTGGGCTTGATATAAGCATTGAACAAAAAACAGTACGCAGAGGGAGTATCGGTGCTGTTTGAAATGTTTGACAGAGAGTATACGGGAGCATTTTTGTTTCCCGTATTTTTTTATCCGAATTCTGGATGTGCGAAAAAAATTGTTGATTTTTGTCGAAATATATTGTATAATATATGACATACAGAATTGTAATTTACCATTTTAACTATAAAGGAGAAAATGATGTTACTTGATCAGATGTTAAAAAAGCGTATGCGTGAAACGATCACGGACAAATACGTAATAGAAATGAATTTGCCAAAGAGCTATCCGCCGATAAAGGCAAGAAAGACGGAGGAAGGCGGAGTAAGAGACCGTTTTATGGCAGCAAAGGCGGAATTGCCTGACGAAATAACGGTAGTAAGACCGTTCAATGTGGAT
>CAYOGO010000080.1:0-6001 GCA_964403405.1 uncultured Lachnospiraceae bacterium
AAATATGGGAGCGGACGGAGCACTGGGAAATCTGGCACTGTCAGCTGCGTTCCCCGTACAGATCTTGATGATAACAATAGGGGTGGGATCGGGCGTCGGTTTAAACGCAGTGATCTCAAAAAACCTCGGAGAGAATAACAAGGAGGCCGTGAACAAGGTTGCAGGCAACGGTATTTTTCTTGCATGCGTGTTTTATGTGATATTATTGCTGTTTGGGCTGTTTTTGGCAAGACCGTACATGTGCTTGATGTCAAATGATGCAAGCGTTATACAAATGGGCACGGAGTATCTTGAAATATGCTGTTGCTTGTCAATAGGCTCAATAGGCTATGCTATTGCAGAGCGTTTTCTTATGGCAACGGGAAAAACACTGTATTCCATGGCTGCACGGGTAACGGGTGCGTTGATAAATATAATGCTTGATTATGTATTTATATTTCCTCTCCAAATGGGAATTGCAGGTGCAGCATATGCAACGGTAATCGGGCAGATAGCTTCATTTTTGATAGCTATGGTATTACACTATGCAACAAATAAGGAGACAGACGGAGCTCCAAGATATATAAAGCCCGACATTGGCATAATAAAGAATATTTGCAGGATAGGCTTTCCGGCATTTCTCATGCAGGGAATGCTTGCACTGATGATGTTCGGTGTTCTTTTGATAATAGGTACCATGGGTGATGTATATACCGTAAACCTTTTATCGGGGAGCTATGGAATTTATTACAAGCTTATGCAGATAGCACTGTTTGCGTCGTTCGGACTGTCAAATATTTTGATATCGGTGACGTCATATAATTACGGTAGGGGAAATAATGAGAGGGTAAAACAGACAATAATTCACGGAATAATGAGTTCCGTGATAGTTACGGCGATCCTAACGGCGTTGTATCAGATATTTGCATTACCTATATCGGATCTTTTTGCGCTCACCATTGAGGAGTCTTCGATAGTTGCAAAGGAAGATATAATAAATATGTGCAGAACCCGAGCATTTTGTTCGGATTCTTTGTTTTTTAAAGAATAATATAATTTTTTTTGAAAAAGCTATTGACATATTTGAAAAAAGTAGTATAATATAAGTCAAAGAAAGTCAAAGTAAAAATGTGAGGTGATTCTCATGGAATATAAAGATTATTACGCAATATTGGGTGTCGATAAAAAGGCGTCGACGGACGAAATAAAAAAGGCATACCGTAAATTGGTAAAAAAGTATCATCCGGATTCGGGCGAGAGCAATTCAAGGAGTAAGGAGAAATTTCAGGAGATATCTGAAGCTTATGAGGTGCTCAAGGACGAAGAAAAACGTAAAAAATATGACGCATTCGGTGCAAACGCAAATTTTAGCTCGGGCGAGAGCTTTGATCCGTCGAGGTATGGCTATACCGTAAATTACGGTACCAATGCATCGGATTTTTCTGATTTTTTCAATATGATATTCGGCTCGGGCGGCTTTGGATTCGGCGGCTCAAAAAGAGCATATTCAACATCGGGGGGAGATCCCTTTGCAGGCTTTTCCTCACAGTCTCAAATGCTTGAGGGTGAGGTTGAAATAAGCGTTTACGAGGCGTACCACGGTACTGAGCGTATGATGTCGCTCAACGGTGCTAAGCAGATAAAGGTAAAGATACCTGCCGGCATAAAGAGCGGAGAAAAAATAAGAATAAAGAGCGAAAATATTCAGCTCAAAATCAATGTAAAGGATGATGCGATATACAAGCTATCAGGCTCGGAGCTTACGATGAATGTAAATATAGCACCGTATGAGGCGGTACTCGGTGGCAAGGTAAGCTTTACGGCGATAGACGGCAGTACAATAAGCCTAAACATCAAGTCGAATACACAGGCAGGTCAGAAGCTTAAAATACCGCATAAGGGCTTTAAGGACAGACATGGCAATGTGGGCGATCTTATAGTCAGCATTGTTATAAATGTGCCGTCTGCACCTACACAAAAGGAGATCGATCTTTATAAAGAAATACAAAAGCTTCATAAGGTATGAATATAAATAATAAGGGGGAATATATATGAATTTTGATAAAATGACAAAGAAAACACAGGAATCGCTTATTGCCGCACAAAATATGGCAATAGAAAACTCAATTCAGGAGATCGACGTCGAAATGGTTCATCTGACTCTCCTGCAACAGCCCGAAAGCACTGTAAAGGGAATACTTACATCTATGGGCGTAAATACGGCACAGCTTGAGAATGAATTGCATAATAATATTGCAAGACGTCCCAAAGTCAGCGGAAGTAATTCACAGCCGTATATTTCAAGACGTCTTGACGAGGTGATCATCCGTGCGGAAAAAATCATGACAGAATTTAAGGATGAGTACATGGGCACGGAGCATCTCTATATAGCGATAATAGAGGAAAAGAATGGTTTTTCCGCAGAACTGATAAAAAAATACGGAATAACAAAGGATAATTTTCTTAAAGCACTTATGTCTGTGAGAAAAAAT
The DNA here is from genome assembly GCA_964403405.1 of uncultured Lachnospiraceae bacterium. GTDB lineage: Bacteria > Bacillota > Clostridia > HGM11327 > HGM11327 > SIG351. The sequence continues at coordinate 2,472 of CAYOGO010000080.1, forward strand.
CAGAAGATAACATCTCAGACACCTGAGGATACTTATAATGTACTGCAAAAATACGGCAGGGATCTTGTTGAGCTTGCAAGACAGAATAAGCTTGATCCTATAATCGGCAGGGATGAGGAGATCCGTCACATGCTCAGGATACTGTGCAGAAGAACAAAGAACAATCCCGTGCTTATAGGTGAGCCGGGTGTGGGCAAGACAGCCGTTGTAGAGGGTCTTGCACAGAGAATACTTAAGGGTGATGTACCTGAATCAATAAAGAATAAGCGTGTTTTTGAGCTTGATATGGGCGCATTGATAGCCGGTGCACAGTACAGAGGTCAATTTGAGGAAAGACTTAAGAGTGTGCTTAATGAGGTGGAAAAGTCCAACGGAGAGATAATTCTCTTTATAGATGAGCTTCATAATATTGTCGGTGCTGGCAAGACGGAGGGCTCAATGGATGCAGGCAATCTGCTTAAGCCTAAGCTTGCAAGGGGCGAATTGCATTGTATAGGTGCAACTACATTGGATGAATACAGAAAATACATCGAAAAGGATCCTGCACTTGAAAGGCGTTTCCAGCCCGTCATGATAGATCAGCCGACAGTTGAGGATACTATATCCATATTGAGAGGTCTCAAGGAGCGATTTGAGATACATCACGGCGTAAAAATAAAGGACAGTGCCATAGTAGCAGCTGCAACACTCTCTCACAGGTACATTACGGACAGATTTTTGCCTGATAAGGCGATAGACCTCGTTGATGAGGCCGCTGCAATGCTCAGAATGGAAATAGACAGTCTTCCGGAGGAGCTTGATGAGATCACAAGACGTATAACACAGCTTAAAATAGAGCGTGAGGCGTTGAAAAAAGAATCCGATGATGGTTCCGTAAAGCGTCTTGAGACGATCCAAAGCGAAATTGCAGAGCTTCAGCAGATACTGGATTCAAAGAGTGTTCAGTGGAAAGCTGAAAAATCACAGATAGAGCAAACAAAGGCTATAAAAAAGCAGATAGAGGAGCTTAAGGCGCAAATGGATGCGGCGGAAAGAGCATACGACCTCAATAAGGTGGCTCAAATCAAATACGGTTCACTTCCGGAGCTGCAATCAAAGCTTGATGGTCTTAACAAGGAAAATAATGACGAGAACAAATTGCTTCGTGAGGAGGTAACATCGGAGGAGATAGCTCAGATAATTTCACAGTGGACGGGAATACCCGTTACAAAGCTGGTTGAGAGCGAAAAAGAAAAGATGCTCCATCTCGACAGCATAATGAAAGAGCGTGTTGTCGGTCAGAATGAGGCTATAAATGCTATTTGCGATGCGGTAATACGTGCAAGAGCAGGTCTTAAGGATCCTAACAGACCCATTGGTTCATTTATATTCCTTGGACCTACCGGCGTTGGTAAAACAGAGGTCGCAAAGACGCTTGCCGCAACGTTGTTTGACAGCGAGGAAAACATAGTAAGAATAGATATGTCCGAATATATGGAAAAATTCTCTGTATCGAGGCTTATAGGTGCACCTCCGGGATATGTCGGATATGACGAGGGCGGTCAGCTTACGGAGGCGGTACGCCGCAGACCGTATTGCGTCATACTTTTTGATGAAATAGAAAAGGCACACCCCGATGTATTTAACATATTGCTGCAGCTGCTTGATGATGGCAGACTTACGGATAGTCAGGGCAGAGTTGTAGACTTCAAGAATACGGTAGTAATAATGACGTCAAATATTGGTAGCTCCATATTGACAGAACGTCTGAAGGACGGCGCAGGAGTGGACGAGGAGACGGAAAAGCTTGTTACCGATGAGCTTAAGCACTATATGAAGCCTGAATTTATAAACAGGATCGACGATATTGCCGTGTTTAAGCCGTTGGGAGAAAACGAGGTATCACAGATCACTCGTTTGCAGCTCAAACTTCTTGAAAACAGACTTGAAGAAAAGGGCATACGGCTTATTCTCACGGATAGCGGCTGTAAGTACATTGTCGATAATGCGTTTGATCCAATGTACGGTGCAAGACCGATCAAGCGTTTTATACAGCGTACGATAGAAACGGATATTGGCAGAAAAATGCTTAAGGGCGACATTAAAGAAAATGATACAGTGTCCATCGAGGCGGATGAAAACGGCTTGAAGTATACCGTTGAGTAAAAAGCTCATTAAAAGGATGAGTGCCATATGATAAGTAAAAAGCATCCCGTATTTTTTAGGGATGCTTTTATTATGTCTTCAGTATTTCTTTGTGTCCGCAATGAGGGCATGTAATGCGTATTTTATTTTTCCCCCTGGGCACACGAAGTTCGCGACCACAGCTTTTACACTTGAAATACTTATATTTTCTGATGTTTTGTAATTTATTAAAGCGCTTTGTAAGCTTGCAGCTGACTGTATTCCATACCTTCAAGAAAGCGTCGTTTTCTTTTCTTCTTGCGACCGTATTTTTAGAAAGTATTCTGAAAAAGAAATACACAAACAGCAAAATATATATTATAAAAAGCACTGTCGATCGTACAAACAGTGAAATAATATTGAGTACAATAAACAGGACCATAAAGGCTATTCCCAAATGATCCAATCCATTGCGTCCGATCATAAAACGTCTTAAAAAATTCATAAATTACAGCTCCTTAACCATACGTATTATTATATCGGATATTTTACCATATTATGCAAGTAATTGCAAGAGGATTATGCAAGCAAATTTTTTATAGAACAAAGGACTGCCCTTACGGACAGTCCTCATAAAAAAGCTTTGTTAAAGATTACTTAAGTTCAACCTTAGCGCCAACTTCTTCAAGAGCCTTCTTCATGTTCTCAGCATCTGCCTTCGGAACATCTTCCTTAACTGTGCTGGGAGCACCATCAACGAGAGCCTTAGCTTCCTTGAGACCGAGACCTGTGAGGTCACGAACTGCCTTGATAACCTTGATCTTCTCAGCACCTGCATCAGCAAGAACTACTGTGAAGTCTGTCTTTTCTTCTACTGCCGGAGCTGCTGCTGCTGCGCCTGCTGCTGCAACCGGAGCTGCTGCACTTACACCAAATTCGTCTTCGAGAGCCTTTACCAAATCAGCCAATTCCAAAATTGTCATGCTCTTTATAGCTTCTAAAATTTCCATCTTATCCATGTCTAAATTCTCCATTCAAATTTTATAAAATTATTCAGCAGCTGCTTCTGTTGCTGCTTCATCTGCACCGCCCTTGTTCTCAGCAATAGCGTTCAATACACGTGCCAAACCTGAGAGCGGAGCCATCATGCTGCCAAGCATTTTTGCAATAAGTTCTTCCTTTGAGGGGATCGTTGCAAGCTTTTCAACCATAGCCTTGTCGTAGAATTCTCCGTCAACGATACCTGCCTTCAATTCCATTTTCTTAAATTCATCAACGTACTTTGCTGCGATCTTAGCAGGAGCAACCGGATCATTCATACCGAATGCAATTGCTGTGGAACCGCTGAGTACATCGCTTACTTTTTCATCGTAGCCGCATTCCTTTGCAGCAAGCTTGATAAGAGTATTCTTGTAAACCTTGCAATC
>CAYOGO010000081.1:0-5968 GCA_964403405.1 uncultured Lachnospiraceae bacterium
TATGACCGGCGGCCAGATCAACGAGAACAAGGCCAACAACGGCGGCGGCGTGCATATGGGCAGTGGCGTTACCTTCAATATGAGCGGCGGCCAGATCAACAACAACGAGGCTACGCTTAATTTCAGCAAAGACGCCTCCCGTAATCTGGGCGGCGGCGTGTATAACAAAGGAGGTACCTTTAACCTGTCCGGCGATGCGCAGATCAATGGAAACAAGTCCAACGGTAACGGCGGCGGCGTGAATACCACTGGTACGTTCAATATGTCCGGCGGCCAGATCAACGAAAATGTCGGAGGCCAGGTTGACGGCGGCAACGCCATGGGCTTTGATGGCGGCGGCGGTGTGTTTAACGAGGGCAAGTTTAATATGTCCGGCGGCCAGATCAATAGTAACAAGCTGGGGAAGATCGCCTCGCTCTATGGCTATGGCGGCGGCGTGTACAACAACAACGGTACATTTAATATGTCCGGCAACGCTGAGATCTACAAGAACACGAGCGTTGTCCATAGTGTCAGCAACGGCAAGGGCGGCGGCGTTGCCAACCGCAAAAACTTCAATATGTCCGGCAATGCGAAGATCAGTGACTGTGAGTCCGGCTTGGGCGGCGGCGTGTATAACATAAGCGGCACCTTCAAGATGTCCGAAAATGCATGTATCACCCAGAACATAGTGTATGGCAACGGCGGCGGTATCTATATCTATATCGGCTCGAATTTCGAGATGACGGGCGGTAAGATCACCGGCAACAAGTCCACCGTAAGCGGCGGCGGTATCTTCAATGCATCGGCCAGCACGGTGAAGATGACCGGCGGCGAGATCAGCGGCAATATCGCCGAAAAAAGAGGCGGCGGTGTGTTCAACGCCTTTGTCAGCAGCGACTGTATCCCCAAGTTCGAGATGACCGGCGGCAAGATCACCGGCAACACGGCCAGGGATAGCGGCGGCGGTGTGTATGTCAATAACCAGCCAAACAATGCCAAGGATCAGCGCGGCAGCAAGCTGGTTGTCGGCGGCAATGCGCAGATCACCGGCAACAAACTGGAAAGCGGAACTGTGAGCAATGTGGGTCTTTTCTATGTTGCAGGGTATAAGGCCGGCGCGGTGACGGTGAACAGCGCCACGTTCAGCGGGAGTGTCGGCATCATCAGTGACGACCACGTTGTGGGGCGGCAGGTGCTTGATGGCAGCGCCGTAAAGAGTGCCTATGGCTATTTCACCTCGGATGTCGATGGCTTTATCATCGACTCTGACGGCAAGCTGGCCTGCGCCCACACCAATATGGTGGTGCAGGATGACGGCACATATAAGTGCCAAAACTGCGGCAAAGTGATCTCCCATATCGTGGCCACGGTGACAAGAGGCTCGGGCGAGGACATGACCACCAGCTATTACGCGACTGTGGAAGAGGCGGCGGCCGCCGTGACCGCCAACTGTACGCTGAAGCTGCTGGAGGATCAGACGTATGTGGTGGAGCTGAGCAAGAACACCCAATACACGCTGGATGTCAATGGAAAGACGCTGAACATGGGTCTTCAGGTCAGCGGCGGCACCGTGACGATCAAGGGTAATACGGCGGAGAGTACGGCATCCGCGCCCAACCTGAACATCACCGGCGGCACGGTCATTCTCAACGCGGGCGAAACATACCACGATGTGACCGTCACCGGCGGCAAGGTGGAGATCGGCAACGGCAAGTTCAACAAGCTGACCGTAAGAGGTGAGGGCGATGCCGAGCTCTCCGGCGGCCAGTACAACACCGTCACGAACTATCGGACGAACGAAAAGGCAAAGGATCTGTTGAAAGACAGCAACTATCGCTATTGGAAGATCGACAAGGGCAACTGGTACGACGGCACTTACACAAGCGTGAGTAATACGGTCGTTGACATCAAAGAAGCCGCCCTTTCGCTGAGCATTACCGGCGCACCGACCGGCGCGCTGACCTATGGCTACAGCGATACGTACACTCTGACGGCCAGTATGTTCGGCGGGACGGATGAAGACAGCGAAAATGTGTATACCTATAAGTGGTATCTGAACGGTGGCGAAACGCCGGTTTCCGAAGTACAGATCTACACCTTCGACACGACAGTTGTGGGTGCGGGAACCCACACCGTCAAGTGCGAGGCAACGGTCACAGGAACAGTGACGACCTATACCGATACGGTCACTATCATCGTGGAGAAGCAGACGCTTGACGGGGATCAGTATCAGCCCACGGGTGCAACGAACCTGTTCTATACCGGCAATGCGCAGAAGTTGGCCGCGAATCCCACGGAAACCTTTGCGGGCAGAACGGTGTATTATAGGCAGGCGGACGGCACGTGGGCGGAGACCATCCCCACGGGCACCGACGCGGGAACGTATACCGTCTATTGGTACATCGACGGCGGCGACAACTATGCCGATGTGGGTTCTCCTGCAAGCCCGAGGCTGCGAATCGTTACGATCGCTCCCCAGCCGATCAAGATCAAAAACTTTGAGGTTGCGGAGAAGTTCTATGACGGCACCACTGCGGCAACGGTGAGTAACGTGACATTCCAAAAGGCGACAGGAGAGACTCTGGCTGATGTGGCGCTCACGGATAAGGACTATCAGATCACCGGTGCCGCGTTTGACAGCAGTATGGCCGGGGCGAATAGCGTTACCATCGAGGTGGCGCTGCTGAACGACAACTATACGTTCCTGATCGGCACCAACACAAGGGTCAGAACGGCCACAAGCACCACGGATGCGGCGATTATCAAGGTTCCGATAGAGCCGGTGACGATCACCCGCTATGTGAACGCGGACAGCACCTATACCTATCCGCTGGATGAGCTGGTGGAGGGACTGGCCGTTACGCTGAACCACGAGGATATCGAGTGGACGGTGCAGGACTTTAATTATGCAACGAGTACTTCGGATAACAGCTATTATGGTTCTGCCACAGTCAGCAAGAACGATGGCAAGAGTGAGCTTACGCTGATGACCAATGGGGAGGGTCTAACTACTGTTACCGACAACCTGATCGGTACGCTGAAGCTGGCGGTGAAGGGTACGAATATCCGAGGAAGTGGTGAAGAAGGTCTGGTGCTGCAGATCAAGCTGTACCTGACCGAAAAGGACATCCCCACGCGCACCGGCAGCCTGACAAAGAACCCCGACCCCATCACCTATGGCACACCGCTTAAAGAGGTCGCATTATCGGATACTACAGGTGTGATGCAGGTCGATGGTACGCCGGTTACAGGCACCTTCGCATGGGTCAATGAGAACCGTGCGCCGCAGGCCGGCACCCGCTGGGTGGAATGGACGTTTACGCCGACCGGCGAGAATGCAGATACCTATGCAATCGTCAACGGCGCGGCATCCATCACCGTCAACAAGGCTGATCCGACTCTCAAGGTTGGCGGCGAAATTGTGGCAAAAGACCCTGATAAGAATGCATATTCTATCAGCGAGACGTTGACCAAGACCTATGATGCGCAGTCCTTCGCCCTTTCCGCTACGCATAAGGTGTGGAGCGAAACGAGCGAGGGGTCTGGGGAATATGCGGATACGTTTGTTACCGTCTCCGGCACCTGGAGCTGGAAGAAGCTGCAAAACAGCACCTATGTCCCTGCTGCCGCACCGGTCAACGTGGCGGACAGCGGCACATACGCTGTCACCTTTACCCCTCATGATACCACCAATTATAACGAGGTGACCTTCACTGTGAAGGTGACCATCAACGCAAAGGGACTGACCATCACCGATGTTGCGGCGATGAATCGTGACTATGAACCGGGCAATACGAAGGTAGAGCTGACCGGCGGTACGCTGGTCGGCGTTGAGGAACCCGATGAGGTGATCGCTGTCCTCGGCGTTGGCACGATGAATACTGCTGATGCTGGCGAAAACAAGGATGTTACCACCAACATCACTCTGGCCGGTGCAGCAGCGGGGAACTATCAGTTGACCGAACAGCCCACCACCGTGACGGCGACCATCACCGCCAAGCCCATCATCGCCGACATGGTGACGATCACCAACCCCGTCTTTAATGGCGAGGAGCAGAGCCCCACCGTGGTCGTCAAGGACGGTGACACGACGCTGACGGAGGACACGGATTACACGCTTACTGTCACGGCACAAAGCGAGATAGCGGAGACGACCCCCTACACTCTGACCGTCATCGGCAAGGGCAACTATCAGGGCGGGGTGACACAGACTTGGAACATCGAGCAGATGGAGCTCACCGCCGACATGGTGACGATCACGAACCCTGTCTATAACGGGTGGCCGCAGGCACCCGAAGTGACCGTTACGGTTGGTAATAGGACGCTGACGGCGGGTACGGACTATACGCTTACCGTCGAAGGTGAGAACGGCAAGCAGACCAATGTGGGCAGCTATCGGCTGAACATCGTGATGGGAGCCGGTTACAGCGGCGGGCTGTCCCTCCGGTGGAACATTTTGCCGATGGCGCTCACCGCCACCGCAACGGCTGCGGATAAGACCTATAACGGCACCATCGATGCGGCCGCGACCGTTACGTTTAATAAGGCGGACGGCGGCGATGTGGTGACGCTGGTGGAAGGCGAGCAGTACTCGGTCTCGGCGGCGTTTGAAAATGCCACTGCGGGCACGGACAAGAAGGTCACCATCCTGGTGACGCTGCTGGATCCCAACTACTGCTTCGAGGTGGCAGAGCCGGACGACACTGGAACAACAGAGCAGTACGGTATTGCGGTAGCAGCGCTGGATGATGATACTGCGGCGGTAACGCCGGATAACACTGCGATGGAGGCTGTGGCGGTGACGCAGGACAGCGCCACGCAGAAGACACTGTACGCCACGGCCGACATCACTCCCGCCCCGTGGACAGGTGTGCGCCCCACGGCAAAGGAGAATCCCCTGCGCGTGAAGCAGAATCCCACCATTCAGACCGGCGACGTGAATCTTGTGGAGAACCTTCCTGATAACATTCCCGGCATCCGCGAGGGCAGTTTTGCGGTGGGAACGACAACTGCCAAGATGTCGGCCACCGTGGACGGAAACGGCAAGCTGACCTTTACCATCACCGGCGGCAGAGCGGGCGAGAGCTTTACCATCCCCGTGACCTTTACCTGTATGAACTATCTTGTGGGCGAGGGAACACCGCTGACCATCAGCTTTGACGTGGTGGTGGAACTGACCGGCGTGGCGCATGATCCCATTCGCCGCCAGCCCATCTCCACCGGCACGGCCGGCGGTAACGGCAGCGCGGCGGACGGAACCTCCACCGGCGCGGACGTGACCTCTCCCGATACGGGCGATGCGGGCATCGCGGTGTACGCCATGCTGTCGCTGTGTGCGGCGCTGGGCACCGGCGTGACCCTCGGCCGCAAAAAGCGGAGAGATTGAGCGCGTGAATAAGCAAAAAAACAGGCTGCGTAAGCAGCCTGTTTTTTTGCCGTGTAGAGGGTGCCGAACAGGGAGTGGTTCTGCCCTCACCCTCACGAGTTGTAGGGCGGAACCGGTAGACGTACACGGTTCGTTGTAGGGGCCGACGCCTCTGTCGGCATGAATAACGAGTCACAAAAGTCTGTCATTCCGAGCCAGTGTGCACACTGGAGTGGGAATCTCTGTACAGACTTCTTACGAGGGTGCATACCGAGATTGCCACAACCAGTGACATCGGTCACTGGTTTCGCAATGACAACCCTTTTACGTTTACCGATTCGGGCCGACAGAGGCGTCGGCTCCTGCAACGGACTGCGTTTTCTTACGTTTGTCGCACTGCTGCAAGGACATTTTCCGCTCACCGTTGCGGCGCGATATGGGCATCGCGCCCTACGGGTGGGTAATTGCCCCCCCCTTGCGTTTGCCGGATGAAACGCAAAAAAGGCGGCGTCCGCACTGTGGACGCCGCGCTTTTTTACTTCTTGAAGCTGTCTTTCAGCGAAACACTGCGGTTGAACACAAGGTGCTCGGCCGTGCTGTCGCGGTTATCAAGGCAGAAAT
>CAYOGO010000082.1:0-5878 GCA_964403405.1 uncultured Lachnospiraceae bacterium
CTATGGATAAATTATTACTGAAAGACATTTTAAAAGACCCATCATCCTATGTGTCGGAGCCCATAACCGTTTACGGCTGGGTAAGGACTGTTCGTGACAGCAAGGCATTTGGCTTTATTGAGCTTAACGATGGTACTGCCTTTAACAATTTACAGATCGTTTTTGAAAGAGATATTATATCAAATTATGATGAGGTGTGCCATGTTGGTACGGGCAGCTCACTCATAGTAACGGGTCAGCTTGTTCTCACGCCTGAAGCAAAGCAGCCATGCGAGCTCAAGGCATCACAGGTAAAGGTAGAGGGCACGGTTACGCCTGATTACCCATTGCAGAAAAAGCGTCATTCCGTTGAGTTTTTGCGTACATTGCCGCACATAAGGCAGAGAACAAATCTTTTGTCGGCTGTGTACAGAGTACGTTCGCTTGCGGCATTTGCCATCCATAAATTCTTTAATGAAAACGGGTTCGTGTATGTTCACACCCCTATACTCACGGGCAATGACTGTGAGGGCGCGGGCGAAATGTTCCAGGTAACAACGCTTGATTTGAACAATGTTCCCAAAACAGAGGAGGGCAAGGTCGATTTTTCACAGGATTTCTTTGGCAAACCCGTAAATCTCACGGTAAGCGGTCAGCTCATGGGTGAGAGCTATGCTCTTGCATTCAGAAATATATATACATTCGGACCGACATTCCGTGCGGAAAAGAGCTATACGAGTCGCCATGCAGCGGAATTCTGGATGATCGAGCCTGAAATGGCTTTTGCCGATATAAACGACAATATGCGTATTGCAGAAAGCATGATAAAATACATCGTAAGCTATGTTATGGAGCAGGCTCCTGCCGAGATAGAATTCTTTAACAAGTTTGTTGATAACACACTTGCGGATAGGCTCCACAACCTCGTAAATTCAAGCTTTAAGCATGTAACATATACTGAGGCGGTTGATATTTTGCTTAAGTCGGGCAAAAAGTTTGAGAATAAGGTAGAATGGGGTATTGATCTGCAGTCGGAGCATGAGAGATACATCACAGAGGAGGTATTCGGTTGCCCTGTATTTGTTACGGATTATCCGAAGGATATAAAGGCATTCTACATGAAGCAGAATGAGGATGGTAAGACGGTTGCCGCAATGGATCTGCTTGTTCCCGGTGTAGGCGAGATCATAGGCGGAAGCGAAAGAGAAGCAGATTACGAAAAGCTTCTCAACAGAATGACAGAGCTTGGCATGGATATTGAGTCCTACCGCTGGTATCTTGACCTGAGGAGGTTTGGCAGTGCTTATCATTCGGGCTACGGTCTCGGATTTGAACGTCTTATAATGTACATCACAGGTGTACAGAATATAAGAGATGTACTTCCCTTCCCGAGAACAACTGGCAGCTGTGAATTGTAATATCGACATACGGAGTATCGGACATGTGTTCGGTACTCTTTTTTGTAAATAACGCGTTGACATATGTAAATTAATATGATAAAATATAATAGCAAATAAAGCTTAAGTGAGGTATTTTATGACACTTGAACAGATACTTGAGGATATAAAGACAGATAAGGTAAAAAAGGTAATAATAGATTCCGATATTGCAATAGAGCTTGATGATCAGTATGCATTGGCATATTGCCTCGGCAGCGAAAAGATAGAATTGCTTTCCGCAAACGGCGGAACATTCGGCAAGGGCATGACGGGAGACTACACGCTCGGTGCGGAAGCCTGCTACAATGAGTTTCTGAGGGTGTTTGATGCTTGCGGACTTGCAGGTAAGTATACAACGTATATGGGCGCAAAGGGCTCCGTTGAAGACAACGGCGGCAAGCCAGTGGACTCTCCTGCGGCACAGAATATAATAAAAACAGCACTTGCAATGCCGGAGGGCGAGGTGCTGTACATTCTTGCAACAGGCTGTTGCACAAATGTGGCATCTGCTATAATGCTTGCACCTGAAATAAAGGAAAAAATATGTGTTATATGGCTCGGTGGTCAGTGCCTTGATTTTACGGACGAGCTTGATGAATGCAATCTTGCGTTTGATTATGCGGGAGGTCAGTATTTGCTTAATTGCGGAGTGCCTCTCATACTTTTGCCTGCACACGACCATGGCACATGCGTATTGACATTCAGCATTGACGATCTGCAAGCTATAAAGGGTGACGGTAAAGCACAGAAATTCTTCAGAGATGAATTTCCTCGTGCCCCCAAGTTTGAATGGAATTATATGGGACAGCCGTGGAGAATACTTTACGACATAGCAGCTCCCGCAGTGCTTGAGCAGCCTGAAATATTCAAATTTTCTATAATTCCTGCTCCCGTATTTACGGATGACAGACGCTATGCCTTTGACAAAATGAAGAATAAGATCATATACATGGAAAGCATGGAGCGTGAGCCTGCATTGAACAGAACATGGGAATTGATAAGCAGAATATAAGGTACTTTATAGGCACTACCGACAGGGAACCGCTCAAGTACAGGTGCGGTGAGACCGTAACATTTACGGTAAGGGCATATGAACAGCAAAATGACACAAGGGCGGCGTTTGCTTGTCCCATGCTTAGGTATGTATTAAAAAAGGATAATTGCAAGTATACCATTGAGGAGCTTGTTCTGTGTGAGGATGGCATATTTACGCTCAGCTGTACATTGGATGAGCCCGGCTTTTGTTACCTTAATGTATTTATGTGCGATGAATACGGCGAAATAATGCATGATTGTGAGTCGTTTTCGGGAGCGGCAGGTTTTGATGTACATAGAATAAGTCAGGCACTTGACGATCCGTGTGATTTTGATGATTTTTGGCAGAAAATGCTTTCGGAAGCATACAAAATACCTGCCGTTGCAACTCAAAGGGTACAAAGACAGCCAATAAATGATAATTCGCTCGTGTGGGATATTAAGGTCTCTGCACCGGGCGTCATGCCGTCATCATTCCTCGTTGCTATGCCGAAGGACACATTGCAGGGTAAAAGGTACCCAATACGCTTGACATTTTCCGCATACGGTGTCAGCGATATAAACACACCGTCGGGTGAAAATTCAATAGATATAATTGCCAATCCGCACGGAACAATGAACGGGCAAGGCAATGAGTATTACGAAGCAATGAGCAAGGGTCCGTGTAAGGGTTTTGGATTTGATAAAAAGCAAAATAAATCGCCCGAGACCTGTTATTTTAAGGATATGCTCTTGCGCGATGTTCAAACATTGCGTTATGCTGTGACCCTTCCCGAATGGGACGGCAAGACTGTTATATCAAACGGAGGAAGCATGGGTGCAATGAGAGCGACAGCTCTTGCGGCTCTTTGCAGTGAAACGGTAACATCCCTTGAAATAGCAATACCGTGGCATTGTGACCTCGGTGGACCGCTCAAGGGCAGGGTAAGGGGCTGGAGACCTGATCTTTCAAACGGAATATGCTATTTTGATACTGTATCGTTTGCAAAGAGAGTTAAGTGCCCCGTAACCGTGTATGCAGGTCTGGGCGATACCGTTTGCAGAGCAGCAAGCGAATGTGTGCTGTTTAATAATATACGTACGCCGAAAAGGATAACCTTTTCGCAGGGCAATGATCACGGATACCAAATGCGTGAGCCTGAGTCCTACACATATGATGAAAATTGGAATACCGTAAAATAAAAAATATCGGTTGTGGACCTGTGCCGCAACCGATATTCTTACTATTGCTTTTTTTCGTACGCTTTGATTATTTTTATTACGAGCTCATGACGGACAACATCGGCAGGGGAAAAATAAACAAAATCAATGCCCTCAACGCCCTTTAATACATGCTCTGCATCAATGAGACCTGATTTTTTCCCTTCGGGAAGGTCGAGCTGCTTTGTGTCACCGTTAACAACGACCTTTGAATTTACACCAGTTCTGGTGAGCAGCATCTTCATCTGTTCTCTTGATGTGTTTTGTGCCTCGTCAAGTATGATGTATGCATCATTCAATGTTCTTCCTCGCATGTATGCAAGAGGTGCAATCTCTATTACCTCTTTTTCGATGAGCTTAGTGTACGTCTCGTATCCCATGAGGTCGTTCAATGCGTCGTACAAAGGCCTTAAATACGGGTCGACCTTCATTTTTAAGTCACCCGGTAAGAAACCGAGCTTTTCGCCTGCTTCAACTGCAGGACGTGTCAGTATGATCCGCTCTATCTCTTTCTTTTTGTACGCACTCACTGCCATTGCCATGGCAAGATATGTTTTTCCCGTTCCGGCAGGCCCTATTCCGAAAACTATGTCATTCTTCTTCATGGCATCGACGTATCGGCGTTGACCTGCTGTTTTGCAGCGTATTGGCTGTCCCTTGTGGTTCACAAATATCACATCCGTCAGAATTTTATTCATATTTTCGGTTTTTTCGTCGGTTATGAGGTGATATACGTAATTTACCCTGCCCCTATCGACGAATTCTCCCTTTTCGATCATGTCAATAAGGTTTACCACCACCTTGTGTGCAATGTCAAGCTTATCCTCAGGTCCGACGAGCTGTATATGATCGTCCTTTTGCAATAATGCTATTCCCGTAAGCTCCTCTATTGCATTTGCGTTTTCATCAAGCCCTCCGAAAAGCTCTTTTATGATATTTGTGTTTACTTCGATCCTTCTTAAGTTTGTATCTTCCAAAAATTCATCAGTCACGTTTGATTTCCTCTGCCTTTGTTTTTATGTGATCTATTTCACTTTGATCAAGCTCACGCTTTACGCCTATATCGTGTACTGCCGTAACAAGAGTTTTGGCACTCAGCACGCGTGTTACATTGTCGTATGAATATTCAATACTTTGCGATTCCTTTTCCGCACCTATGGGTATTGATCTTTCCGCATCATTATAAGCCGCATCAAGCAGCTTATCCTGTGCCTCGCTGTAAAGCTCATCGTCGCTTTTTATTGTGTATTCTCTTACAAGTGTTCTCGTTGCAGTTAGCGGGAACAGCCTGCCATCGGTAAAAAGCTCGTATTTTTTTGTTTCTTCTGTGTAGTGGTCATATTCAATATTGCCCCTGCTGAAGCTTTTACCGCAAATGCTCAGCGAATATATGATCTTTTCATTGCCTGTAAAGGCTCTGTTGTCTATATCGTCTATGCAGATCTCGGCTGAACCGCTGTAATTTACCCTTGCTTTTATTGCCCCCGATGCATTTTCCAGCTTATAAAAGCCTTGGTCCGAGAGTCGGTCATATATTCCGTCGATAAGTGTCTGCCCAACCCTTACCTTAGAGCCCTTAAGCACCTTTTTATCTCCGCGTAATGCAAGAATGCTGACGATCTCTCCGTTTACCTCGGACACTATGCTTGCGGGAGTTTTGTCTTCACGGTCAACACCCTCAACGGATTCTATTATCCTTATGTCCATCACAACGCCGTGCAGCTCAACGATAACCCAATCAACATCGAAGAGCTCCTTTTTTATGGCAAGCTCAATATCCTTTGTATTGCATTTTGCCTTGAATATACCAACACCTGCACCCATTTCGTTTACAATGTCAATGATCTGAGTTGCGGTGACTCTGTCCGTACCGCTTATATCTATCCGCCATATGGACGCTGAAAGCACAGTGATAAAGATCACAAACATCGCCATGCCCACAACAAATGCCTTGCGTCGGCTTATTCTGTTCATCAAAAATCTCAGACCGTAACGCCTTTTTATCTTTATTCTGCATTTTAGTTCACGGTTGATGCTTGCAATGACCTTCATGTCACCGTATTTGATGCGGCAAAGCATAAGATCGTAACGCTCACGGCTTATGTTGTACAATGTGAGCCCCTCAGCGTTACATTTATTTATAAAGCGTTCCAGGTTGACCCCTTCAACGCTTATTACCAGCATTCCCTTTATGTATTCCGAAAACATAGTGTCACCACCCTATT
>CAYOGO010000083.1:0-5836 GCA_964403405.1 uncultured Lachnospiraceae bacterium
CGAAAATACATTCTTTCAGATGGAGGGAATGATGATAGATGAGAATATATCTATATCAAACCTCATCTACTTCATGAAGGTAATGCTTTCAGAGGTGTTCAAGCAGGATGTCAAGGTCCGCTTGCGTCCGGGCTTCTTCCCGTTTGTGGAACCTGGCTTTGAGCTTGATATAAGCTGTACGATATGTGGCGGCAAGGGCTGTCCGTCATGCAAAAACTCAGGCTGGCTTGAGCTTTGTCCGTGCGGTATGATACATCCCAATGTGCTTGAAGCAGGCGGTATAGATACAAACAAATATACGGGCTTTGCGTTCGGTCTGGGTCTCACAAGACTTGCAATGATGAGGTACGGCATAAAGGATATAAGAGACCTCAACAGCGGAAACCTCAAGACACTTTCGCAGTTTGAAAATATTTGATTTTCGGTTAGAAAAGGAGGAACAATATGTTAGTTTCAATGAATTGGATAAGAGAGTTTGTTAATCTTGACGGACTTGATATAGATGAGCTTATACACCGTTTCACACTTGCGACAGCCGAGGTTGAGGATATTTATCATTACGGCGAAAATACGCATGATGTTGTTGTTGCTAAGGTCGTGTCCATGGAGAATCACCCTAACTCAAAAAAGCTTCACATTCTCAAGGTGGATGCAGGTGATAAGATATATGACTGTGTTTGCGGTGCTCCAAATGTATACGAGGGCAAGATCGTTGCATTTGCAAAGGAGGGCGGTGCAGTCAACGGAATGGCAATAAATTGTGCCACCGTTGCGGGCTTTGAGAGCCACGGCATGTGCTGCTCTGAGGCTGAGCTCGGCATAAGTGACGATCATTCCGGTCTTATGGATCTTGATGATAATATTCCGCTTGGCACGGATATAAAGGACATTTTCCCGATAGAGGACATTGTTTTTGATGTTGACAACAAATCGCTCACGAATCGTCCAGATCTTTGGGGACATTACGGAATCGCAAGAGAGTTTGCGACACTCACGGGCAGAAAACTCAAGCCGTATGATGTTATGGATACATCGGTATATTCACAGTTGCCGCAGGTAAAAATAGATGTTCGTGACAATGAGCTCGTTTACCGTTATTCAGGCATAAAGGTTGAGAATATAACCGTGCACACAAGCCCTGTTGCAATGAGGATAAGGCTTTATTATTGCGGAACGAGAGCGATAAATCTGCTTGCGGATCTCACAAACTACATCATGCTTGAGCTTGGTCAGCCGATGCACGCATTTGACAACAGAAAGGTAAACTGCATCGAAATAAGGCGCTTTGATGAGGACTTTGAGTTTGAAACACTTGATGAGGTCAAGCGTCACATAGATAAAAATATGCTCATGATATGCTCAAATGAAAAGCCTGTTGCGATCGCAGGTGTTATGGGCGGACTTGATTCTTCCATAGCAGATGATACGACATCGCTCTTGCTTGAATCAGCGACATTTGACGGCGTAAGCATAAGAAAAACATCAACACGCTTAGGTCTCAGAACGGATGCAAGCATGAGATATGAAAAAATGCTCGATCCCGAAATAACCGTAATGGCTATCGAAAGATTTTTGAAAATATTAAAGGATATAGACGGCGACATCCGTGTTATATCGTCACTTTCGGATGCTTATGTAAAAAAATACGAAACGATATCACTCAGCTTTGATAAAAAGTATGTTGACAGATATACGGGAATCGATATATCAGACGAAAATATAGTGTCCACATTGACATCTCTCGGATTTATTGTGAAAAAGGACGGTGAGCAGTACAATGTTACGGTTCCGTCATGGAGAGCAACAAAGGACGTTACCATAACTGCAGACATTATTGAGGAAATAACCAGAATTTACGGCTATGACAATTTTGCGATAACAACAACGCTTTCACCGCTTTATCCGGTGCTCAAGGCCGTATCAAAGACGGACGAGAACCAAGTCAAGGACATTCTTGTAAAGAAGTACAACATGCATGAGATACATTCTTATATATGGAATGATGCTAAAAAGCTTGCAGAAATGGGAATAGAGGTAGAACCTAATGTTAAGCTTATAAATGCAATGGCATCGGAAATGAGTGTGCTGAGAAATTCAATGATACCTACACTACTTTCGGTCGTAAATGATAATAAATCGTTCTCACCCGATTTCGGTATATTTGAGATTGCGAGAGTTGTTGAGGGTCTCAGGGAAGACGGTACATGCAACGAGAGAAAGAAGCTCGGCATTGCACTTTGTTCTCATACAAAAACGGAGAAGACTCTGTATTTTGAACTTAAGAACATAATATCCATGATCATTGACGATGTAAAGCATGATACGGCGGTTTTTGCCAATATCGCTCCAGTGCATGCATGGCAGCACCCGAAAAATACAGCAAGCGTAAGCATCGACGGTGTCGAAATGGGCTTTATGTCAGCAATTCATCCCATCAATAACGAGCTTATCGACAAAAAGGCGGCAATAGTGTTTGCTGAGATAGACTTTGACAGGTTTGCACAGGCTGACAATAAGGGTATCGTTTATGATGAGCCTTCAAAATACCCGTCGATAGATTTTGACCTGTCATTTGTTGTAAATGACAGCGTAAAGTATTCCGATATAGAAAAGGCATGGAAGGATAATCTCAATGAATATCTGAAGGATGTAACTCTCATGGATGTTTATGATGACGGCATAAGAAAGAGCATAAGCGTAAGATTGCACTTTATGTCGAAGGAAAAAACACTTCAGAAGAATGAGATACAGTCGTATGTTGACACTGTTATAGAATATCTTGCCTCAAGAGGCATTAATCTTAAGAATTAAGGAGAAAGATAATGTTAAAGAATATTTCATCGATCATACCGCCGGAACTTTTGAAGATACTTATGGAAATGGGTCACGGCGACGAGATAGTAATTGCAGACGGTAATTTTCCGGGTGCGAGCATAACATCATCCGCAAATACAAAGCTTGTACGCTGCGATGGTCACGGTGTGCCGGAAATATTGGAGGCGGTAATGCAGCTGCTTCCATTGGATCAATATGTTGAGCAGCCTGTTGCGCTTATGCAGGTGGTTCCGGGTGACAATGTTCAGCCGACGATCTGGGCAGAGTATGAAAAAATAATAAATAAGTACGAGTCCGACGGCATGAAGAATGGCTTTGATATGGTTGAACGTTTTGCATTCTATGAAAGAGCAAAAAAGGCTTATGCTGTCGTTATGACTGGTGAGAGTGCAATTTACGCCAATATTATATTGAAAAAGGGCGTTGTAAAGTAAGAATATGGATCTGAGCAACGGCTGCAAAACATAATTGTGTTGCAGCCGTTTATTCGATCGACTGAACTGAACTTTTTACACAATATGTTACACGGAGGCGGACTATGTATTTTATAAACAACTGGAATGAATTGTCGGGTGCCTGGTCAGGTACGCCAAATGGGTTATACAATGCTTTGTTGCAAAAAACAGACGTAAAGCTTGTTGATGTTGCAAAAAATAACGGCATGATACAAAAAATATACAACAAATTGACAATGAGCATAGGTGATATGCGTCGTGTTGAAAAAATTTTGAACAGCAACGGTACAGCAGAAGGTGATAAACCGATATTTTGTTTTGCGGAATATTATACAAAAGGAATAAAAAATACATACTGTTTCCAAGATCTTACCGTTGATTATGTTTTAAGACTCAGAAAAAACAAGTCTCCGAATGCTAAATATGCATTGGACACACGTACCTTGACTGTATTTGCAGAAAAGCGAAGAAAAGCAGCACAAAAATTCTACGCCGACTGTGCAGGCATCTTTACCATGTCCGAATTTCTGAAAGAGGATCTTATAAAGAATATGGGTGTTTCGGCGGAAAAGGTGCACAATGTCGGAGGAGGCTGCAACATTGATGTCGGCAGGATAGACCATAGCAAAAAAAACGGGAAACGTTTTTTGTTTGTAGGGAAAACATGGAATCGGAAAAACGGTCCTTTGGTAGTGGAGGCTTTTGATCTGTTATGCAAAAAGCATCCTGAATCGGAGCTTGAGCTGTATGTTGCAGGTCCTACGGAAAGACCGGAAGAAATCAAGAACGACAATATTAAGTGGCTGGGACGCTTGACACACGAGGAACTTGTTAATTATTATAATCTCTGCGATTTCTTTGTAATGCCGTCAAATTTTGAGGGATACGGTCTTGTTTTTGCCGAGGCGTTGAGCTTTGGTTTGCCTTGTATAGGAAAAAACATATGTGCAATGCCTGAATTTATTTGTGAAGGTGAAAACGGATTTCTTATAAACGATAATGACCCCGCGGAGCTGGCAGCAAAAATGGAGAAATTGTCGGAAAGGGAAGATATAGCCCGTAATGTTCGCGAACAACAGGCAGATTATGTGAAAAAATATTCATGGGACGAGGTTGCAAACAGAATAATGAATGTTCTCAAGCAGGACGGATATACCTTGTAAAAACGGACAGTGCGATGCTTGTCGGACTGAAATGCCGTAATGATCTGCTTTTGTAATTGTAAATAAATTTTTGCCCAACCGTTTTTTAGTGAGAAAAGGTCTTGACTATTTCAAATATTGTGGTATAATAGTACGGAACGCATTATGAGGTGTCGTTTAATTTAAGTGGGACACAAAATGAAAGCATGGGACGTGAGATGTCCTATATGGTTACGGAAATGAGTATCAGTTTTGAAATTCTTGAGGCGATGATTCCGGAGGCGGCGATCAGTCTTAAGGAAAGATATAAGCTTTTGGAATGTATTTCTCTCAAGCAACCTATCGGGCGTCGTGCGATAGCTTTTGAATGCAATATTTCAGAGAGGCACGCAAGAACTGAGACCGAGCTCATGAACCAATACGGCTTGATAAGAATATGCCCGTCGGGGATGGTCATAACGGATTACGGAATGACGATTTTGCAGGGTCTTGAGGACGTAATGCGTGATGTTTACGGATTTTCAAAAAAAGAGGATCTTTTGGCACGTGCAATGGGAATAAAAAAGGTCAAGATCTCAAAGGGAGACATAAATTCAAATCGGCTGTCAATGGATATGCTTGGCAAGGTTGCGGCAGGTGAGATAGAATCCCGCATTGAAAACGGTGACACAATTGCAATAACGGGCGGTCGTACATTGCGCTGTGTGGCGGATGCATTTACTCCTCAAATAAAGCATCAGGGCATAAAGGTCGTGCCGGGCAGAGGCGGTATCGGAACCGATCCTGAAATACAGTCAAATACGATAGCTTCGATCCTTGCGGACAAGCTTGATGCAAAGTCGGATATACTCTATCTTCCGGATATGCTGAATCCGAGGATCGCACGTACTATAATGCAGGAGCCCAATATCAAAAAGATAATGGCTACCATTAAAAACGTTGATATGCTTATATTCGGCATAGGTGTTTCGGAGGAGATGGCACAGCGTCGCGGTCTCGCAAGACCTATAATCGACATGATAAGTCAGAGACGTGCCGTCGGTGAGGCATTCGGATACTATTTCAACGAGAACGGCGACATTGTTTATTTGTCGCACACAATAGGCATTACGCTTGATGAAATGAAGAGCATCGACAAGATAATCGGAATAGCCGGCGGTGCAAAAAAGGCAAAAGCGATACTTTCGGTAATGCGTAACATAAAAAATACGGTGCTTGTCACCGATGAGAGTGCGGCAGATGAAATGTGCCGTCTGCTCGGTATTGATATATGAAAATAAGCTTAACTAAAAAGGTTTGGCTTAATGCTGTAAAGCAACCATATGATATGGTATAAAATTTTCGGGATGATCCCGATATATATTTAAGGAGGACATTATAATGTCAGTTAAAGTTGCTATTAAT
>CAYOGO010000084.1:0-5778 GCA_964403405.1 uncultured Lachnospiraceae bacterium
GTAATAAATATTGAAGCACTCACTTTATTGGACATGATAAACGGTGATGTTATCCCCGCGGTACGTAAATACATGAAGCATCTTGCAGAGTCTGCTTCCGCAATGACGCAATTCATTCCCACAATCGATATTACGTACGAAAACGAGATATTCACAAGGCTTTCAGCCCTGTGTGCCGATACATACGCAATGACTAAGAAATTAGCATGCGATATTGATAATGCAAAAGCAATAAATGATGAATGTCAAAGAGCCTTTGCGTACAAGAACATAAGCGACACGATGACAGAGCTGAGGACTTCAGTCGATGAAATGGAAACACTCACCGCTAAGGAATATTGGCCATACCCCAGCTACGCCATGCTTTTGTTTGGAGTAAAATAAAACTGCAGTGATCAAAAAAGGTTGCAATGCTTTAGCATTGCAACCTTTTTACATTCATATATCGTTTATGACTTATAAGGAGGTGTTTTGCCGTCCTTAACCATTCCTATTGCATCAATGTAGCCCTGTACATCGTCAATGGAAACCATGAGATCCTTACATCCGTCAACCTCTGCAACGCACAGGTTCTCATTTATCTTATAGAATGATACAACCTTTGGCTCAACATCAACATCAAATGCCGTGAATGTCAGCTTGAGCATTGCCTCAGCCTCATGATCATAGCCCTTATATTGGTTTTGTACACGCATTGCAATAGCATTTCTGTATAAAAGACCCATAACTGTGTTGCTGTACGTCATGCCCTCAAGAGTGTAACTGTTCTCGTATATGATCTCACCCTCACTGCTTGTTCCCGTTGAAACACGCTTATGCACAAATTCGGATACCCTGCCGTCATATTCAGCAACGACCGACTCTATATCATCAAGGTTTGCCATTATAACGTACGGTGACGTTACCGCAATAGCTGTATAAGCTTCAAAATACTTTGCTCTGTCGCCATATACCATGTAAATGTGACCCGTGCTGTGATCCAGCATATAGCGATCATATTCGCGATCATCCGTATAATCACCAAACGAGAATTCATATACTGTGCCGTCAGTAAGCTCCGTCTTAAAATATGTCAGCGGATCGTCAAGACCATAATCGGCAAGAACCACTTCAGTGCCGTCAGTCTTTGGTGTAACATATCCGTCGATATACAATGTCTGCAGGTTTTTGAACATGTAATTTATTATATCCGCATTCACCGGCAATGGCTTTGACCACGGAGAATCAACATAGTAATTCAAGTACGGGTTAAATACAGTTGCCTCAAGATCTCTGTATATGCTTACGAGATCATTTTTGCCGTATTTCCACTGTGCCTTTTCAACATTTTCAAGTGTTGTAGGAAGTGTAAATTGCTTTACTCTCATTTCGTTGGGAGTCTTTATAAGAGTTTCGCCCTTACCTGCACTGATAAGGTAAACATGATCATCACCGTCGACCTTGCAGTAATAACCCGTGCCGCCTGACGCAACCTTGCCCACATAAATGTGCTT
The DNA here is from genome assembly GCA_964403405.1 of uncultured Lachnospiraceae bacterium. Lineage (GTDB taxonomy): Bacteria > Bacillota > Clostridia > HGM11327 > HGM11327 > SIG351. The sequence continues at coordinate 1,494 of CAYOGO010000084.1, forward strand.
TTCCGTTCCGTCATACAGCAATATCGTTACCGTGCTCGTAGGATCGTCAAGACCGTAATATTCAAGATCTCCATCCTTCGGTATGAGCTCTCTGTCAGCTGTCAGCTGGCATGCGTATGATACTACCTGCTTTGAAAGAGATGCATCATAGCCTATACCCTCATAAATTCCATTGAATGTTACCTTATATTGCACAAGACTGCCGCTTGTGGTCGAGCTTGCGTCCTCTGTGATATAATAATATTCACCGTTTTTGAGCTCTATCTTTACAGATGCAACATTACCTACCGTAAAATTTGTAAGCTGTTTTTTTGACTCCGTACCCTCACCTTCATCCATATTTTCCAGCACATTCAGCACCACTGCAAGTGATATGAGCACTACCAGACCTATTGAGAAAGTTACAAGTATGGACTTAAACTTTTTTGTCATTACAAATGTCTCCTTCTGAGATATACAGCCAATCCACAGCCTAAAATTATAACAGGTATTACAACACCCAATACAGCGCCGTAAGCAATGAGGCCCTTTGTTGAAAGTTCTGATGTTGAATCGATATAGTATTTCGACGGGATCTCAACCTTAGCCTTGCTGTCACCTATTCCCCAATACAAAGCAGACAGGAATACCTCGTCGTTTGCATATGTATTAAGGCTTGCCTCACTGGAAAGCATAAAGTTTTCACAATTTATTACAAGCAATCTTGTTGTTCTTGTCTGAGCAAGATCTGTCTCCTCAACCGCAAGTATCGGCACAAATCCGACAGATGTCTTCTCGTCACCTGCCATCTCGTCAAATTCTATCGTACCCGTCTTTACTTGATCGGATGCCCATGCCTTTGTCGATGTGAGTGCAACATCGTAATATGTCACAGTCTTTCTCTTGAGGTTTGCGTCCGTATAGATAGGCTTTGCATTATTAAGATAAAGCTTCTGTGATACCGTTGCTAAGCTTGTTGCAGGTGTATCCTTTGCGTATTCAAGCATGAGATTGTACTTTATTCCTGCTGCATAATTCTTTGATTCTTCCTCGTAAATTATCTTGTTGCTGAGCTCGATGTTGTAATGTGCCATTACAGCATCGAGATTGGGAGTGTCCGCCGTGCTCTTGCCGGAAACAAATATAAGGCTGCCTGCAGTATCCTTATAGTCAAGATAGCTGAGGACTATTTCCTTTTCAAACTCATCAATGTCCCATTCAGGTGAAAGGATGAGCAATACATCCGTTCCGCCGGGGATCTCCTTTTCTTCCTTCAGGTTTACCTCTGTTACTTCAAAGAACATCCTGTCAAGCAATGTTTTAGTCGCAGCGGGAATCTCTGTTTCATTGTGACCCGTAAGCACCGCAATGCTGTACTTCATCTCGGATGTTACAGCAGCAATGGCACTTGTAAATGTCTCCTCGCCGTCATAGTACGTATTATTGCCGGATGTAGAATAGAACGAAGCACTGTCAAGCGCAACAAAAACGCCCGTTGAAGCATTTTCAACAACAACGCTGCCCACTGCGGGAATCGTTGATGACTTATTCTTATCCGTTGCGAACTGATCGGAGAAACCCGGGTTTGAAATGGGATCGATTATCTCCGTATGTATTTTGTCACTGTTTTTTACATAATCAGCAGAAAGCTCATACGGGTAATTGCCCTTTTCATAGCCTGCCTGGTAAATGAAATAAATATTTATTTCATCCTCAAGCCTGTTAAGGACGCTCTTTGTTTTGTCCGTTATTGAATATATCTGATTTGCGGTAAAGTCATATTTCCATGGCATAAGACTGCACAAAACATTTATGATCAATGTAACCGCTACAACGGAAATTACAAGCAATGTTGCTGTGCCGCTGTACTTAAATTTTCTGTCTCTGAAAGCATTTGCAATATCCAAAGAGAATTTTGATTTCTTCATAATTGTATTTTTAACCTGTGCCGATCACAGTTTCCTTTCAATTCTAATTAACCTACCCATCTGCGTTTCTCAACTTGATATATCGTTATGTATACAAACACAAATGAGAAACTGAATATGTACACAAGTGATGATACACTTACGGAGCCGTAACAATATTCATTAAATCTTGCAAGTAATGACACCCATGTGAGCAATGTATTGAGCAAGCCCGAATAAATGTTGATATTGAGCAATGCAATGAAGCCTATCAGACATGCTTCCACGATCAAAGTGCATATTGCAACTATCTTGTTCTTCGTTGTTGTATAAAGGAGCAACGCAATAAGCACTGCAACAACGGCACATGCTATGATACCCGATGTTGTTGAGGAAACAACGGATGTTGAAAGCAGCTGAACACCGTATATAAGCGCCAGAACAGCAAATGTCACTATTGCGGAAATGACCTGGTTTGTTGTCGTTGATGAAACAAATATACCTACCGCAATATAAGCACAGCCTACAATAAACAATCCGAAATATGCCACAAACACGCTTATAGCATCCATATTTGTTGCAAAGAATGATATTACGATTGCATCGATGGAGTGGATGACCAATGTTATCAAAAGTATCGTAACTGCGGCAAGATACTTACCTATTACTATATCCGACGCCTTCAACGGGCTCGTAAGCAAAAGTTGGTCCGTTTTTGTCTTTCTTTCCTCCGAGATAGTCCTCATTGTAAGCACGGGCACCGTCAACATGAATACAAGATTCAAATAGTACAGATACTGCGTGTACATAACATATCCCTGCATAAGGAAACCGAACACAAATAAAAGCGTTGATGCCAAAAGGAACAATCCTATAAATATCGGTCCTATTGAAGAACGAAAATATGCCTTTAATTCTTTTTCGTAAACTGCTAACATTATTTTTTTACCTCCTTGTCAAGGTGCGTGAGCTTGAGGAATATATCTTCAAGCGACATCTCCAACGGATTCATCATGAGGAGCGGATAACCGGACCTTGCCATGCCGTTAAAGACTGTCTTTCTTACATCAAGGTCGGAATCAGTCTCAACGATTATATCACTTGTGCCTTCTTCTCTCTCGCCCTGATATTGTACGTTCTTTATTCCCGGAATGTCCTTTACAATCTTAACAGCGATCTTTTCCGGAGCAGCAACTCTTATCTGCAAGCGATTTGAGCCCTGCAACTGCCTTGAAAGATTTTCCGGTGTATCGCTCGCAACAAGCTTACCCTTATTTATTATTATTACTCTTTCACATACCGCACTTACCTCTGACAAAACATGTGAGCTGAATATTATTGTGTGCTTTTTGCCGAGATCTTTGATAAGATTTCTTATCTCTATTATCTGCTTTGGGTCAAGACCAACTGTCGGTTCGTCAAGAATAAGTATTTTGGGGTCACCGATGAGCGCCTGAGCAAGGCCGACTCTCTGCTTATATCCCTTTGAAAGGTTTGCAATAAGACGATCTTTCATATCGGTTATTCCAACTACCTTCATTACGGACTCCACAGACTGCTTACGGTCTGCTTCTCTGACCTTTTTGAGCTTGGATGCCATATCAAGGTACTCGCCAACTGTCATGTCGTTATATACCGGCGGAAATTCCGGCAAATAACCTATTTTCTTCTTTACGCCTTCGGGATCGTCGAGAATGTCAACGCCGTCGATAATTGCCTGTCCGGAGGTTGCGGATATGTAACCTGTAAGAATATTCATGGTCGTTGTCTTGCCCGCACCGTTTGGTCCGAGGAAGCCGAGAATTTCTCCATCCTCCACCGTAAAGGAAATATCATCAACAGCATGGTGCTGACCGTATGTTTTGGTCAAATTACGTACTTCAATCAATTTTATACACCTCGTTTGATATTTTATGTAGTCATAAATCAGTTATTTACGACAAAAAACCCATAGTTTTTCAGTCTTTAATATTATATCACATAAAATGCTCTGTGACTATGGGTTTTCCTGTTTTTTTTGTGTTTTTTCAGTGAATTTACTGTTTTTTCGTTCTTTTTGTCAAAAATTAACAATTACTTTACAGGAGAGATCTTTTCCATTCCGCCCATAAACTTTCTCAGGCACTCAGGAATTATAACGCTGCCGTCAGCCTGCTGATGCTGTTCAAGTATTGCAGGAAGCAAACGACTCGTTGCCATACCAGATGCATTAAGCGTATGAAGATATTCGACCTTCTTTGTATCATTTCTTCTGAAGCGGATGCCACCACGTCTTGCCTGATAGTCCCTTGCGTTTGATGCGGAGGATACCTCCTTGTATTCATTCATGCTGGGAAGCCATACTTCAATGTCAAATGTCTTTGCCATTGATGCCGAGCAATCCTCTGCGGCAAGCTTTG
>CAYOGO010000085.1:0-2043 GCA_964403405.1 uncultured Lachnospiraceae bacterium
TTCGACCGACAACCTGATCCGGATAATGCCGGCGGAGGAATTGATTGATAAATATTGTGATTCATCATATCAAAAACCTTACACCGCATTGCCTTGCGGTGTTTTTTTGTCGCAAAGCAAGACCCCAAAATAATATTTCACGGAGGTTTTCATATGATGAAAACAAACAAAAAGGTTTTGATGCTCTGTGAGGGTGCAATAATGATAGCACTTTCCATAGCATTAAGTTACATCGAGATCGAGCTCGGTGCATTGGGCGGATCGATAGGCTTTGCAATGATACCCATTGCGGTATTTGCTCTCAGACACGGCTGGCTGTGGGGAATTTTTGTTGGTTTTATATTCGGCACGCTTAAATTCTTCATAGGCGACGGACAGGTTTTGAATTGGGTATCCCTTTTGCTTGACTATTCCGTTGCTTATGCCGCAGTCGGACTTGCAGGTCTGTTTAAGGGGCTTAAAAACAGGAATATTGCATCCATTTTGGGTACGGCAGTGGGATGCTTCGGCAGATTTATGATCAGCTTTATAAGCGGTGTCACTGTTTATGCGGAATATGCCGAATCATCATACCTCGGTATATCAACACCCAATGCTTTCATTTATTCTGTTATATACAACGGTGCCTACATGCTGCCCAGTACGGTGATCGCCATAATACTCGTGCCTGTCATAATGCTTGCCCTTGAAAGGTACAAGCTCGGCATTACGGGTAAAAAAAGTTAATTACACTTATTGACAAAGGAAAAAAACAGGTGTATAATAATCCGTAAATTTAATGAAGAAGGTGTTTTTATGAAAGGCAAAAAGCTGAAAAAGCTTGTTTATTCCGCACTTTTCGTCGCATTGGTATACATCGGAGCGCTGATCTCGGTCCCGTTGCCACTCGGTTTTTTTAATTTCGGTGACTTGTTTATTCTTTGTGCAGCATGGCTGGTGGGCTTCCCCTATGCGCTTGCGAGCAGTGCAATAGGGGCAATTCTTGCCGATCTCACACTGGGATATGTGATATATGCTCCAGGGACATTTGTCATAAAAGCAGTGGTTGCTCTGATAGCGATCTTTTCCTGCAAAGGGCTTGCAAAAACACGGCTGTCAGTCGTCAAGTACACCATTTCATCAGTATTGGCAGAATTGTTCATGGTCCTTGGATATTATCTCTTTGAGTCTGTAATATACTCTGGCTTTGAAGCACCTCTTGCAAATATTCCAGGAAATATGCTCCAGGGTGCCGTTGCCGTAATTGCGGGCACGGTCGTGATGTCCCTGCTTGATGCATCGGGGCTTACGGATAAGGTACATAAAAAATTGCAATAAAACAAAAAGCAAGATGAAGCATTTTATCGTTTCATCTTGCTTTTATTTATAATTTATCCTTAAATGTATACGGTACCACTATATTACCCTCTGTTTCAAACAAATAATCGCCTGAACGCAATATATCCGCCAGCTCAAAGGAATCCTGCGGCAGGGTTTTTGAAAGCATTGCAATAAAGCCTGCGTCACTCTCCTTATGAGTATCACTTCCGCCGACTATGTTCCTTGCGCCGTTGTCATAAGCATACTTTGCCGCCAAATCGACTCTTGAATGATGCCCCGGATGCATGTTAAACACTTCAATACCGTCTATACAATCCATATCCGCTCTTGTTTCATCGGGTCTAAACGGATGTGCCTGTATTATCAATGTTCTGTCATCGGCTATATTTAAATAAAAAACCCTTATGCTGTCACCTATACTGCGCCACAGTCTTTTCAACCACCAATCTGTCCACGCCGTACACAAGATAGTCACAGCCGCTGTCGGCAACGGTGACCTCCATTGCCTGCAACACCTTTATGCCGATCTCATCGCCTATCGCCTTGCCTTCATCATAGCTTCTCTGATATTTTTCAAGAGATTTTTCAACTCCGCGGCGGTTTACACCGTCATAGCTGAACTTATTTGTAAATGCGATAGCGTCATACCCCATCTCCTTGTACTTTCGTACCACCCATTCAGATGACACAAAAGCAGTACTTGTACCTCCGCTTGTATGGGTA
>CAYOGO010000085.1:2053-5741 GCA_964403405.1 uncultured Lachnospiraceae bacterium
GCTCTATCCGGTACTTATAGTCCTTTAACATAATTATTGAACCTTATTTCTGCTCCTTGAAGCCGTACGGTATTATAATATTTCCCGACATTTCAAACAGATAATCTCTTGACTTGAGTATATCAGCCAATTCGTAAGAATCCTTCGGCAATGTTTTTGATCTCATGCATACCATACCGTAATTGGGCTCATCATGGAAATCAGAGCCGCAGACAATTATCGGCATTTCGTGCAATTTTGCATACCGTGCCGCCAAGCCTACACGTGAGTTATGACCAGGATGCATGTTAAATACCTCAATACCATCAAGATACTCATCACCGAGATCCCTCCACGGTTTTCTGAACGGGTGCGCACATAAAAACACATTGTGCTCATCCTTCATTTCCGTATAAAATTCAGCATATGATGTCTTTTTTCTTTCCATTGCTCTCTTTACAAAAGCCTCATCAACGCCATACACAAGGTAATCCTGATCACCTGCATTATATTCCATTCCCAGAATGACAGTTACACCTATTTTGTCGCCTTCTGCCTTCGTCTTGTGGTAATCATTCAAATATGCTTCCACTCTGTCTTCCTTCTCTGCCCTGCAATGATTTGTTATAACCACAGCATCATAGCCAAGCTCCTTATGTACCTGTGCCATTCTCTCGGGTGAAATAGAACTGCAACCGCTGACGGGACTCGTATGTGCATGAAGCTCAATTCTGTACTTGTAATCATTAATATCCATATAAATCAGATCCTTTCAAAAAATTTTCAATTATTTTATCGGTTTCGTCCAGTGACTTTGAATTTGTCGGATCAAGCCAATTAATACCTTTTATTCTCCTGAACCACGTGAGCTGACGCTTTGCATACCTGCGTGAATTCATTTTTATGCTTTCCACTGCTTCATCAAGGGTGATCTCTCCCCTTTTGTACATGAGCAGCTCCTTATAGCCTATCGCCTGTGATGCCTGTGATGTGGTATCATTTACATCCAAGATTCCTTGTTGTATCAATGAGTCCACTTCGCTCAGCAGACCCTTTTCAAGCATGACGTCAACTCTTTTGTTTATGCGGTCATACAGCACATCTCTGGGAATATCCATTCCGAATATCAATGAATCATACACGCTTTCGGTTCCTGCCGTCATCTGCTGTGACTTAGGTCTGCCTGTAAGCATACATATCTCTATTGCCCTTATAACACGCTTTACGTTATTTGGATGTATCTCTCGGGCACTTTTTTCATCAAGCTCATACAGTCTTTGGTGAAGCATTTCGTTGCCGTATTTTTTTGCATATTCGGCAAGTTCATTTCTCAGTGCCTCATCAAATGACGCCTGCGACATGTCATAATCATATATGAGTGAATTGAGGTACAGTCCCGTGCCTCCGCAAGCTATCGGGAGACGCCCCCTTGAGTGAATATCCGCTATTATACGCCTCGCATCAGTTGCATAATCGTTTGCACTGTACGGTGTTGAAGGATCAACATGATCCAGCATGTGGTGCAGTATGTCCTGCATCTCATCACTGTCCGGCTTTGCCGTGCCTATGCTCAGATGCTTATATATTTGCATTGAATCCATTGACACGATCTCGCCGTTATACCTTTTGGCAAGCTCTATTGCAAATGAGGTCTTTCCCGATGCAGTCGGTCCGACTACCGCCACGAGCGGAATTTTATTTTTACTGTATTCTGCCAAATTTCTTTTCCATTTCTTTTCTGCTTAATGTTACGGCTATCGGTCTTCCGTGAGGGCAGGTAAACACTTTTAATTTTTTTACCTCATTTATTATGTACGCTATCTCTGAATCTGACAGCTTTTGCTTACCCTTCACCGCATGCTTACATGCCGACCTCATCAATTCCGTACAAACAATATCCTTTACAAGATTCTCAGCCGACATATTTTGCTTTATGAGCTCGGTCGCCTCCTCAAATATCACCTTGAACGGAGCTTCGCATGCGATCGACGGCACACCTCGTATTATGCACGACTTATTGCCGAATATATCTATTTCAAAACCAAGTGATTCAAAGGCATCGATATTCTCGCTTATCATATCTATAACAAAGGGCTCCGCCTCTATTATCTCGGGAATGAGCAGCTGCTGAGTTATTACTTTTTTAGCCTTAAATTCCGCGGAATACCTATCATACAGCATTCTTTCGTGCGCCGCATGCTGATCTATTATGTAGCAAGTATCTCCGCTTTCGCAAAGAATGTATGTGTCCCAAAGCACACCGACAGTCTTAAGCGTCTGCGTCATTACGGCATCCTCTGTTTCACTTTCAGTGCCGAAAACAGTCATCTGCTCGTGTTTTTTTTGCAAGGGCTTTACAGCGGGCTCATAAAATCCGCTGAATTCCTCCCTTGCAGACCTTATTTTTTCATTTTCTGGCACGGTTCTTGCAGGTGTTGGCATATCAACGGCAACAGGCGTTGCCCCTATGTGATTAACACCGAATTTATCGCTTTTTAACAGTTTTTGTGCGTCACCGACGTTAATATTCTCGCTATTCTCGGTCAAAGCAGCATTTTTTTCGTTCTCAGACACATCCATAATGTCGACACTGCCAATTTTTTCAGATACATGCACCTCGGGCATGACTTTTTTGAGCATCACATCGTTTTTGACCTGAATATTGCTCTCACTTGCCTTGTATTCCTCAAATGTATCGGACAAGCTTATTGTCACATCCTGTGCTCTTGTCTTTTGTATTTCAACATCGTCCTCAAGCTTCACCTTGGGAAATACGGTCTCCGGCAAAAGCACCATCGACACGGTCTTTATTACAGCATTAAAAACAGCTCTGCTGTCAGAAAAGCGCACCTCTGTTTTTTGCGGATGCACATTTACATCCACGTCACCATACGGCAATCTTATATCCATTATTGCATATGGATACTTATTTATCATAAGGCTTCCCTTGTACGCTTCGTCCAGGGCTGAAGCTATCAGTGAGCTTTTAACGTATCTTCCGTTTACAAAAAATGACTGTTTACGCCTGTTTGACTGTGCAAAAGCAGGTCTTGATGTATATCCGGATATCATTATTCCGTCATATTCACCGTTTATCTCAAAAAGCTCATCTCTTGAGCTCTCCCCGTAAATGGTGCATATCGCACCCAGCAGTGTTTTGTCGTTCGATGAGGACATTTCCGTTCTGCCGTTATTTATTACCTTAAACGATACTTCAGGATATGCAAGTATAAATTTTTGACAAATGTCAAGTATTGCTCCTGTTTCGGCACGCAAGGACTTCAGAAATTTTTTTCTTGCAGGGGTATTAAAAAACAGATTGCTCACCTCTATCGTTGTGCCTTGCGGAAAGCCCGTCGGTCTCACGGATTCACACACACCACCCTTAACAACTATCCTCGTGCCTGCATCCCCCGTGCTCGTTGTAAGCGTTACATGGGACACTTCGCTTATGCTCGCAAGAGCTTCACCCCTGAAGCCCATTGTAGCAATATGCGTAAGGTCATCCGACGATGATATTTTGCTTGTTGCATGGCGTATAAATGATGTTTTTGCATCCACATCATCCATGCCGCAGCCGTTATCGATGATGCGTATGAACTCGGTACCGCCCTTTGCAAATTCAACTGTGACGGACGTTGCACCTGCATCAATGGAGTTTTCTACAAGCTCCTTTACGACCGACGCAGGATTCTCAACCACCTCTCCC
>CAYOGO010000086.1:0-1613 GCA_964403405.1 uncultured Lachnospiraceae bacterium
TTATAATACGTTCTGCATTATTTGTCAATACCATTTTTATAATTTTTATATAAAAATACAGGACAAAAGTATTGTCCTGCACCTTTTTCACAGAATTATGCACATAACGCCCTCTGTACCTTCGTTGAGTATGCGACGTAATGTTTCCTGTAATTTATATCTTACATCTTCCGGCATATCGGAGAGCTTGTTTGAAAGTCCCTCTTTTACAAGGTCCTGCAAGCTTTTGCCGAAAATATCCGTTTCCCATATTTTCGTTGTATCTTTTTCAAATTCATCAAGCAAAAAGCTTACAAATTCTTCACTTTGTTTTTCTGTACCGACGACAGGTGAGACGATGGTATCTATATCAGCTCTTAAAAAGTGCAATGACGGGGCAGATGCCTTTAGCTTTACACCGTATTTTGCACCGGTGTGAACGAGCTCAGGCTCCTCAAGCTTTATTTCCTCAAGAGTAGGGGATACCATACCGTAGCCAGTTTGACGTACGCTCCTGAGTGCAGGCTCAACACGCTCATAATCTGTTTTTATGCGGACAAAGTCCTTCATTGTGTCGAACAGCTCATAATCATTTCGTACCTCACAGCCACACCTTTCGGAAAGTACTTTATAGAATGTGTCCTTGGATATTTCAATGCGGTATTCGGCGCAGCCTGTACCGAGATCTACATTTTCAAGATATATGTCATCGAAATCTGCTTTTTCGTCGTCTTTGAGCGTTGATATTATGTCTGTTTGGCTTATATCTTTAATTTTATCGGCACTTTCCGATATATTTTTTACAAGATCTATTACTTTTTCGAGCAATTTATGGGTCATATCGAGAGAAAATACCCAGTCTGGTAAATTGTATTTGATATCAACAATCGGAAATTCCTGCAAAATACTTCCGAAAATGTCGGAGATTCCCTTAGAATCAATATTCATAACGTCGACAGTATGTACGGGAACACCGTATTTTTCAGCCAAGGAATTACCGAGCAGCCTTGTTTCCTCAGAGTCGGGATCCTTTGTATTGAGTATGACCGCAAATGGCTTATTTGCCTTTTTCAGCTCCTCAACAGTCTTTTCTTCAGCCTGAACATAGTTTTCGCGGGGAATATCGGTAATGCTTCCGTCGGATGTGACCAATATGCCTATGGTGGAATGGTTTTTTATTACCCTTTGAGTCCCGATATCTGCAGCCTCCTCAAACGGTATATCATCCTCAAACCATGGGGTGCGGACCATTCTGGGTTTACCGTTTTCGGTATGACCATTTGCACCGTCAACAAGAAATCCGACACAGTCAACAAGTCGTACCTTGACGCTTATATTCTCATCAAGTATCACGTCAACTGCCTTATCCGGAACGAATTTAGGCTGGTTGGTCATTATTATGCGCCCCGCTCCGCTTTGCGGAAGCTCATCACGAAGACGTTCCATGCTGTATGAGTCCGTCATGTTGGGAAAAATGAATTCTTCCGTAAATCGTTTGATGAATGTTGATTTTCCCGTTCTCACGGGACCTACAACACCTATATATATTTCACCGCCCGTTCTTGCGGCTATATCCTGATAAATTGTCATAATATCCTCCCGGAAACTGTTTGTTTTGGTAAATTATATTATGA
>CAYOGO010000086.1:1713-5651 GCA_964403405.1 uncultured Lachnospiraceae bacterium
TAAATTGTCATAATATCCTCCCGGAAACTGTTTGTTTTGGTAAATTATATTATGAAACAAAAGATTATATGAGTAATCGTTTTTTGATTTTTCGGTAAAAAATACGTTCCGAACGATTTTTGTACGGAACGTATTTCAGATTAATTATTGTTTTTTGACATAGTGTCCTTTGCCTGCTGAACAAGGCGTTTTACGATCTCTCCACCTATTGAGCCGGTCTGCTTTGATGTTAAGTCACCATTATATCCGTCCTTAAGAACGATATTGAGGTCGTTTGCGACCTCGTGTTTCATCTTACTGAGGACATCCTTTGACTGATTATTCTTTTTATCCGTAGTCATAAATCCACCTCCTTGCAATATTATTATAACCGTTGCAAATAAATAAATTCATGATTATACAAAGTTTACCAAATTCTTACTTTTGTTTTTATTGTTTCGCCGTTTACCTTTATGTATGACGTGCATGTCTTGGATGAATAGCCTGCAACGACATTGTATCCGTTTATATTGCAATAGAGCTCATGATCCGGCTCTACCGGCATTGTTTCTGTTTCATCGTATACAACACCGTTTACAACAAGCTGATTGATGTGTATGCTTTTTACGCGTCTGTATATAATATTCATTCCCATATATTCCGCAGAACAAAGAACCTTTGATCTTATCCTGTCACCATCAGCATAGCGAATGGGCTTTGTGTGAGGTGCTTTTTCAGGGCTGTCGGTATCGTCCTGTTCAATGCTGTAATCCGCTTCGACTGTCTCATTGGGCATATTTTGCAATTTTTTACCGCTTACTATACCTGAAATATGGCAGGCAAAAGCAAATATATGTATGGCAATATCTATTATACCCTCTTTGAGCGAATCCGAATACAGCCAAAATGTTATCAAAGTGTCTATGCAGAATAAGACCGCTGCAGGGATGAGCCATTTATAGTTCTTTTTGCTCATTAACCAGCATATAAAGTATATACCGAGTATTAATAAAGCTATTGCCATTCCGATCTCAATGCCCGACTCAATGTAAACATCCTCAATAGTACCGCTGTTAAGCATAAATCCCAATACTACCGCAAAATACGGTGCTGTTGCAGAAAAGAGCATTACCGTTTCCAAACCGAATATAAACAGAACGATATTGAGTACGGTAAGGCATATTATCGCCAAAAAGGTCCATTCGTGCCGAGCTGTAACGTCTTAACAGGTTGTCCCTTTGTAAATTGCTTGAATTATTTTGAAATAAGCTCATATATTTCTCCGATCGCATTATTAAAAAACATTGACGGTATTATCAGTCGCCCAATGTAATTATACACTATTTTATACTATAATGCGACAACTAATTAAGAATAAATACATACTTTGGTAATTTTGATCACATAATGTCAAAATATGGAAATTATACATAAAAAAGCACCTCCACGTGGGAAGTGCAATTTTTGTCTGAAAATGTTGACCCGAAATCAGATCTCAGGGATAACAACTTCAACCTCTCTGCCGAGCTCAGCAGACTTAACGATAGCGTCAAGAATAGCCTGGTTGATGATGATCTGGCTGGACGGAACCGGAGCCTTGCCACCGTCTCTGCAAGCTTCGAGGAATGAACGACACTTGAAGAAGAAGCAGTCAAATCCGGGCTCATTGTTAGGAGACTCTATCGTCTCTTCAATGTTCTGACCGTTAACTGTCTTGTAAAGTGTCATGTCGCCGAATGTGCCGTTCCAGCAGTCTGTAGCCGGAATTCTGAGACCTGCTTCCTTACCGAGGATGATAGTATCTCCGGGGGAGTCAATGTTCATAGCCCATGCAATTCTGAAGTCGAGGATTATGCCACCTTCGAGACGAATGAATGCAGCTGCAAAATCGTCAACGTTGAATCTGTTAGCTTCGCTGTACTGAGCAGGGTTCTTACCAATGTAGTCAGACTTGAAAGCAGATACTGTGAGCGGCTTCGGATAGCCAACTGCATCAAGTACCATATCGAGAGAATAGCAGCCGATGTCACCCAAAGCACCGATACCGCCTGTCTTATCTTCGATAAATGTGCTGCCAGGGATACCACGTCTTCTGCCGCCGCCTGTCTGGATGTAGTAAACTTCGCCAAGCTTGCCTGTGCGAACGATTTCCTTCATCTTGATCATGCTTGCATCAAATCTAGGCTGGAAACCGATAGAAAGAATCTTACCGCTTGCCTTTTCAGCTCTGCACATATCAACAGCTTCTTCGAGAGTTACGCACATAGGCTTTTCGAGAAGAACGTTGATACCTCTGCGGAGAGCGTCGATAGTACACGGAGCGTGCTGTCTGTTGTAAGTACAAATACTTACAGCGTCGAGGTCAGGCTCGTTGTCGAGGAGTTCAAGATGACTGTGGTAGTACTTAGCGTTCTTGATGCCCCACTTTTCAGCAAACTTTTCAGCCTTGCCGGGGATAACATCAGCAAGAGCAACGATCTCAACGTCATCCATCTTGTTGTAGGCAACAGCATGGGATTCTGCAATCCAACCAGTACCGATAATACCTACCTGAAACTTACCGTTTTTCATAATGTTTATACCTTCCTAATGTATAAATTTTGTTAAATATAATCTAAGATCACCCCGTACAACATAAAACTGCACGGGGAAGACCCTTGACCGTCAAATTTTTAGATCAGATCTCAGGGATCTCAATTTCAATTTCCTTACCGAGTTTGGACGACTTAACGATACCGTCGATGATAGCCTGATTGATTATGATCTGGCTTGACGGGATGGGTGCCTTGCCGCCTGTCTGAATAGCTTCAATAAATGAGCGGAGCTTGCCGTACCAGCAATCTCTGTTGCCCGGGATCGGCTTGGGCTCAATAATTTCTTCAGTGCTCTTGCCGTTAACCGTCTTGTAGAGTGTCATTTTGCCGAAGCCGCCGTTCCAGCAGTCTGTTGAAGGAATTCTGAGACCACCCTCAGTACCAAGGATGATAGTATCTCCGGGAGTGTCAACGTTCATAGCCCATGCAATTCTGAAGTCGAGAATAATGCCTCCTTCAAGACGAATGAAGCCTGCACCGAAGTCATCAACGCTGAATCTGTCAGCTTCGTTGTACTGTGCGGGGTTTGTGCCGAACCAATCTGATGTATAGCCTGTTACTGTGAGCGGCTTGGGATAGCCAACTGCATCAAGTACCATATCGAGAGAATAGCAGCCGATGTCACCCAAAGCACCGATACCGCCTGTCTTATCTTCGATAAATGTGCTGCCGGGGATACCGCGTCTTCTGCCGCCGCCTGTCTGGATGTAATATACCTTACCCAAAGCACCTGAACGAACGATCTCCTTCATAAGGATCATCTGTCCGTCAAATCTGGGCTGGAAGCCTACTGAAAGGATCTTACCGCTTGCCTTTTCAGCCTTGCACATAGCAACTGCTTCTTCAAGAGTAACTGACATAGGCTTTTCAAGAACAACGTTTACGCCTCTGTTGAGAGCGTCGATGGTACAAACTGCGTGCTGTCTGTTGTATGTACAAATGCTTACACCGTCAAGCTCTTCCTTGTCGAGCATTTCAACATGTGACTCATAGCAACGTGCGTTTGTAAAGCCGTTAGCTTCCTTAAATCTCTCAGCTTTACCGGGGACGATATCGCAAAGAGCAACGATCTCAATGTCGTCATGCTCTTTGATGATGCGGTTGTATGTACCTGCATGGCTGCCTGCAATGCCGCCGCAACCGATAATACCGATCTTTAACTTTTTATTCATAATGTGTCCTCCTAAATATTCCTCAAAAATGGAATACTCTGTATATGTAAAATTGTGAACGGAAACTCCGCCACGGTCCGTCCCGGTGGAGAGGGCTCTCTTTGGAACGGACAAAATTTTTATAGGTCATTTTTTGACGTCTGTCCGTAAATAAAGTATATTACGAACAGGCAAAATCGTACATGTTTATGAT
>CAYOGO010000087.1:0-5613 GCA_964403405.1 uncultured Lachnospiraceae bacterium
CTATCGATGTTTCCTTTATTGTATAATCCACATCTTTAGTGTCGTAAAGCTGTGACGATCTTTCTCTCGCGATATCGGTTATGGCAGACCTTGCGGACTCTTCCTGCTCGGGATAAAGAACAACGGGTACGCCGTTTTTTATTATGCCACCCTTTTCTCTTGCTATTTTTTCGACCGTATCTCCAAGCCATTGAGTGTGATCAAGACCTATTGCCGTTATAACGGAAACCACGGGATCGCAAACATTTGTTGCATCAAGCCTTCCGCCCATGCCCGTTTCAAGCACTGCGATATCAACGTTTTTTCTTGCAAAATATTCAAATGCAACAGCTGTAAACAGCTCAAATTCAGTGGGGTAATGCAAGCCCTCATCCTCCAATGTGTCTGCAAATGACTTTACATATTCTGTTATCTCCGCAAAATCATCCTTGTCTATATATTTTGAGTCAAGCTGTATACGCTCTGTTTCATCAGTTATGGGTGGAGATGTAAACAGACCCGTTTTATACTTGCACTCACACAGAATATGCGAAACATATGATGCACATGAGCCCTTACCGTTTGTGCCTGCAATGTGAACACATTTCACCCTTTTTTGAGGAGATCCCATTTTTTCAAGAAGCCTCGATATTACCTCAAGGCCAGGACGGGAGCCGAATTTTCCCGTACTTTTTATATAATCCAAAGCATTTTCGTAATTCATACTTTTTTTATTCCTCCCTCACGCATTATATTATAGCATTTTTATTCGATTAGGTCAACTGAATTTTGCCGTATCAAATGCCGTATTTATTGCGTTTGATATGATGCTT
This sequence comes from uncultured Lachnospiraceae bacterium, assembly GCA_964403405.1. Taxonomy (GTDB): domain Bacteria; phylum Bacillota; class Clostridia; order HGM11327; family HGM11327; genus SIG351. The sequence continues at coordinate 813 of CAYOGO010000087.1, forward strand.
GCAGCAGTATCTGACAGGGTGTCTATATCCTTGGGCGTCACAACAAGAGCCTTTACGAATGCGTCATCAAGCTCATCGATTATTCCGTCTATCTCAGCATCGGCATCAAGACCGCTTTTGCGAGCCAGCTCCTTCATAATATTATGACATACCGTTCTTGCATATACCACGGTCGGCACTCCTATTCCTATCACCTTGCAGCCGAGGGATTCCTTATTAAGTGCCCTTCTCATATTGCCCAGCCCCGCTCCCGGGCTTATCCCCGTATCCGTAAGCTGGAATGTGGTCGCTATTCTGTGTATATCCCTTGCGCAAAGAGAATCTATTGCTATGACTACATCCGGTCTTACAACTGAGCATACACCCTTGAGTATTTCCACGGTCTCTATCCCCGTTTCTCCCAAAACGCCCGGTGAAATTGCCGAAACGTTCACATTGGTGTCCATTTTGATGTAATCACTCAATATCCTTGAGACATTAACCTTGTCCGCAGTTCTTGCTCCCAATGAGTCCGAAATTATATGCCTGTTTCCCAACCCTGCAACGAGCACCGTGGACACGTCATCGCCTGTCAGCTTTAATATCTGATCACATAATATTGCCGAGAGTTTATCCACTTCAAGTCCGCCTGTCGCCTCCACCGTGATGTATCGACCGCAAGGCTTGCCAATCACGGATATTGCAGGCTCACTTATTACGGAAATATCCGTGATAATACCGTTATCCTCATATTCTGTGTGTATCCTTGCCCCCTCAAGGGACTCTATGTCATCCTTGTTGATGTTTTTCGGAACACGCTCCAAAGCAAGATCTGTGTTCATTAAGCTGTTAACATCCATTGTGTATTTCCTTTTTGCATTTTTTATTATATTCTTTGCAAAAAGAGCAAAAAAATTACGCACAAAAATATCTCGTGCGTAATTTTTATCAAATATCAGTCATGTAAAAGCGTTTCGATAGATATTTTATTATAATACTCCGAAACATATTCTATCTCTTGCTTTTTTATAAGCTCGTTGACTTTTTCGTCTATAAAATCGGCAATATACTGATTCTTGAATTCCTGAAGATTTTGTCTTACATCATCCTCGGTAATATCATATCTCTTGTATATGTAGTAACCATTATCGTTCTCAATAACATCGCTTACCTGACCAACCTCAAGCTTTGACACTGCATCGATCGCGGGTGACACGCCCTTCTGCTTGATGTAATATCCTGTTTTTGCGGAGTCCTCTGTATAATCTCTTGAATAAACCATCAGATCCTCAAATTTAGCACCGTCATCAAGCTGCTTTTTTAAGCTTGTCATGAGATCCTTGTTCGTGTTGGTGTTATCATAATCAAGCTTAACATATATATACTTGTAGTGATAAAAGCCCTTCATGTATTCATACGTTGTGCTCAATGTGAGCTTGTTTTCACCGTTATCACCGAAATAATAGTCCTCAAGCTTGCTGTCGTACAGCACATTGTAATTACGCTTTATAAACAGTGCCTCATCCAAGTATGACTCATCCAGCATCTGCTGCCACTTTTCGGCAGTATATACCGACTTATAGTTCTTTACATATTTTTTCACATCGGACTTATCTCCTCTTGTGATCTTCAGTCCCAAGGAATTTGCAAGCTCTGCCTTTGCACGATCGTAACGTATGGCATTCAATGTGTCCGTGATCAATTTATCCCTTGCATCCTGATTGCTTATCCAATAAGAATCATCACCGCCATCGGCAGCCTTTTTTCTCAACGCAAAGTAAAATCTGTATTCAAAAAGCGAAATCTTTTCCGAATTGATCGTCAAGAGGGTCTCTATCGGGATATTTTCATTATTGATAACAAGTGACCACACCGTAGATCCGCTTTCACAGCCTGCCATGCAGCTCAACAGGATCAGTGTTGCAAGAAGAAAACAAGCTATTTTCTTTTTCATAATAAAACCTCGTTTATGTCATTTTTAAGTGTTCTCTTATATTTTATCACATTTTATAAAAAAAGTACATACCCCAATTAAAAATTTACAGTTAATATACAATTATGAACGAAGTTTTTTTAAGACATATCAGCAAAAATGCATTGACATATTTATTTAACTTTGTTATAATTAATCAAAATGATTTTACACCTTTCGGCAAGCTGAAAAGTGCTTATTCCCGAAAGAAATTAACCGAATTTTATAAGGAGTACAGATATATGCAGTTCAGACAACCTGATCTTTTGATGCTCTATACGGAAAATAAGGATGAGTTTGTTCCTTTTTCTGAAAATACAGTAATTGACGACGTAAGGATCACCCTCAATGGCAGCACGCTCTGTGTTTCGGCAGACAAAACGCCGTTAAGATACATAAGGCTCAGATGGAATTTCAGTGACGGTGAGCTCAGGCTTGATCCCGTTCACGTTTTGGGAGATTTTTATGAATGTACTCACGGTATTCTCGGCTGGCGTCCCGTAATGCCGGACAGATTTATGCCGTGGTATTTTATGGTTTCAAACGGCAGTGACCGCAATGAGGATGCAACAGGCCGCTTTACGGAATGCTTTGGCGTCAAGGTACGTCCCCATGCAATAATTAATTGGCAATACGACGGTAACGGCATAACATTCACTGCCGACATACGTAACGGTGGAGACGGCGTTATACTCGGCGGTCGCACGCTTGAGGTATGTAACTTTATTTTTGCTGAATTCCGTGATATATCCGCATTCCAAAGCGGTAAGCTTTTCTGCCGCATGATGTGTGATGCCGTAAATGCTCCGCCATATAAGGTATACGGCTCAAATAACTGGTATTACGCATACGGAAAAAGCTCTCACGATGAGATACTTGAGGATGCAAGGCTGATAGCGGATGTAACAAAATGGCTTGAGAACCGTCCGTTCATGGTTATAGACGACGGCTGGGAATATCCCACATGGGACACTCCGTGGCGTGGCGGAAATGAAAAATTTCCAGATATGCCTGCTCTTGCAAAGCAGATATCGGATATGGATGTCCGTCCGGGTATATGGGTGCATCTTTTGTACGATGAGAATTGCTTGATACCCAACGAAAAGGAAGAATGGCATTTGCAACGCGATCACAAGAGACTCGATCCGACACATCCCGAGGTAAAAAAATATGTGTATGACACAGTACAGTTGCTCTGCAAATGGGGCTACAAGCTCATAAAGCAGGATATGTCAACGGGCGATATTTTCAACCGTCTCAGCAACGAGATGTTTGACAATATGACCGACAACGGCTGGCATTTTTACGATCGTTCACGCACAACTGCCGAAATAGTTATAGATTTTTATTCAACGATAGTCGAAGCCGCCGCTCCGTACGATTGCGTTGTTATAGGCTGCGGTTGTCTGCCTCACCTTGCAGCAGGTCTGTTCCATCTCAACCGCATAGGCTCCGACACAAGCGGGTATTCATTCAATCAGACACGTAAGTTCGGTGTAAATGCATTGGCGTTCCGTCTTATGCAGAACGGTGCGTTCTACGCTGCTGACGCCGATTGCGTCGGCATAACGGGTGCTATCCCGTGGTATCTCAACAAGCAATGGCTCGACATTCTCGCACACAGCGGCTCTCCTCTGTTTGTATCCTGCAAGCCGGGCGTGCTGAGTGAGGACGAAATGAACGATCTTCGTGAAGCAATGGCTATCAATTCGGTTCAGAACAACGAAATGATCCCATTGGACTGGATGGAAAACGATATTCCTCAATTTTGGAAAATAGACGGACAGACCGTACGCTATGATTGGTACGGACAGTTCGGTGAGGACTCATTTAACGGTTAATATTTGCATTTTAATACACTTATACGGAGGTATTTTATGAAAATCAGTAAAAGGATCGCGATATTATCGCTGTCTGCAATACTCGGTCTCACAGCTGTGACAGGCTGTACACCGAGTATAACGGGCTCTCCCACTGTTGAGCCCTCAGAAACAGTTGAGGCGACACCAACGCCGACACCTACACCCACGCCCACTCCGACCACTACGCCCGGAGACAGTGCGGACGTAATACCCGCTGAGGCACACTATGTTGTCAAGGACGGCAAGCCGTGCATAACATTTGTTCATTCTTTAAATGCTATTGACAGGCTAAAGGAAGGCTTTGTTGAGATCCAAACTTATGTACGTAGCAAAACAGATGTAGTTATTGCCAGCAGAGATGATACACAGCTTGGAAAGATCAAAAACGAAAAATTCTTTGTGGGAACCACAAAAAAGACCGATATCACACTGCTTGATAACACTACAACATGGTACGATTGCCTGCTCACACAAACTGACGAAGGTATCGTTGCTATGGCATACACAGTGGGCGGCATTTTGAATGCACTAAGTTATTTCAAGGATTCACTCATCTTTGCAAATGACAACAAGGACGTTTATTTCATGCCCGACATATTTAAGCTGTATGAACGCAACAACATAAACGAGGTCCACGCATTTAATGAATTCACGATATCCGGCTACGGTGCACCTAAATTTTCTGCGGCAGATCCCGATAAATGGAATGAGCAGGATTGGAAGACTTATCAAAGCATAATAGACTTCGGAATAACAAATCTTCCCATCGACGGCTGGAACGGCATACCTAATGATTCCTCGGTCGAGGATACAAGAAAATTCATAGAAAAATTCTATGAGGCAGGTATCACCACACGCTATTATTTTCCATGGAATATAAAATACCAGGAGGACTTTATATTTTACGGCGGTGAGGAAAATTACGTAAAATACGGTAAATCCAAGGATCTTGAGAACGCTGTCAAGTGGACGATAGACAATTACGGTG
>CAYOGO010000088.1:0-5584 GCA_964403405.1 uncultured Lachnospiraceae bacterium
GTTTTATTCAAGCTTTCAACCACTCCAAGCATTTTGTCGGGTCCGAATGAGCAATTCAGACCCAATGCATCGACCCCCATGCCCTCCAGCATGGCAACCATTGCCTGAGGTGTTGCTCCCGTCATTAATTTATCATCCTCACCGTACGCATTTGTTACAAACACAGGCAATGATGAATTCTCCCTTGCTGCAAGGACCGCCGCCTTTGTCTCATAGCAATCGTTCATTGTTTCTATCAATATAAGATCACAGCCGTATTTTTCGGCAGCTCTTGCATTTTCAGCAAATATCGCAACGGCATCCTCAAAATCAAGGTCACCCATCGGCTTTAACAGCTTGCCCGTCGGTCCCATGTCAAAGGCGATATATTTATCATCCCTGTCACCTATTGCCTGCCTTGCACAGTCGATCGCTCTGCATATCATTGAGTCGAAATCAGTATATTTTTTACAGTTTATACCAAACGTATTTGTCTTTATTATGTCACAGCCCGCATTGATGTATCGCTTGTGCAGCTCCGTTATCTTATCCGGTGCTTGCATATTCCATAGCTCGGGTGCTTCTCCCGGCTTTAAGCCCATGCTCTGCAATACAGAGCCCGTACCACCGTCAAAATAAAGTCTGCGTTCCTTAATTGCTTGCGTAATGATCTGTTTTACCATATTTTAACCTATTATCGCTGAAATATTGTTCCTTATCGCCATTGCCACATCGGGCTTGTTCATTGAATATACATGCACGGCATTTACTCCGTTTGCAAAAAGGTCTATTATTTGCTCCGTTGCAAATGCAATTCCCGCCTGTCTCATCGCATTCGGATCATCGCTGTAACGGTCGACTATTCTCACAAATTTTTGCGGAAGTGCAGACTGCGATATTGACATTATTCTCTTTATCTGTGCAGCGTTTGTAACGGGCATTACGCCTGCTACCACAGGAACGTCAATATGTGCCCTGTAAAGCCTGTACATAAAATTATAGAGAATATTGTTATCAAAAAACATCTGTGTTGTTAAAAATTGACAGCCGTTTTGAACCTTTATTCGAAGGTTTTCAATATCATCACTGCTGTTTGCACTCTCCGGATGGCATTCCGGATAACATGCTCCGCCAATGCAAAATCCACCGAATTTTTGTATTTCGCTTGCAAGATCGCTTGCGTACCTATATTCAAGCTGATCCACACTCATTGAGCTCGGAATATCTCCCCTGAGTGCCAGAATGTTTTTCACACCCCTTACCTTAAGATCAGTGAGCTTTTGCTGTACGCTTTCCTTTGTTGCACCCACACATGTGAGATGTGTCAACGGTGTTACACCGTTTGCAAGCAATATGGATGCTATCTCCGCCGTATATTTTGCTGTACTGCCTCCTGCACCATATGTAATACTCATGTATGACGGCGAAAGCTTCGCAATGCTGAGGGCCGCCGACCTTACTGTTTCAAAGGTATCGCTTGTTTTTGGCGGAAAGACCTCAAATGAAAGGCTTGGTTTGTCCGATGTTATTATGCTGTATATATCCATTTTTTACTTCTCCTCATATTTTCTATCTGCTAATGATACCACATTTTTGCAAATTTTGCAATACCGATATTTATTTATTCAAAAAAATCGTATAAATAATTATTTTGATGCATAATTTTTATTCACCCGGTGGGCTATACCAAAGTACATTTGCAGAGCATTGACAGATCTTTAATGGAGTGGTAAAATATACTCATACAAAAGCACAAACAGCTTTACGGACTCATAATCCGCAGTACTGTTACACAGTCAACATCAATACAAAGGAATCTTTTATGGAATACAGAACAGAACACGATTCCATGGGCGACATTTTGGTCGAAAGCTCACGCTTATGGGGTGCACAAACACAACGCAGTCTTGAGAATTTCAAAATAGGTGCAGGTATAGAAACAATGCCCTCCCAGATCATACACGCCTTCGGAATATTGAAAAAGGCCGCTGCTCAGGCAAATCATGAGCTGTTGCCGCAAAAAATGACAACGGAAAAGCTAAATGCAATATCCTCCGCCTGTGACGAAATAATAAACGGCAAGCTGAATGAGCATTTTCCGCTCGTTGTATGGCAGACGGGCTCGGGAACACAGTCCAACATGAATGCAAATGAGGTCATTGCAAACAGGGGCAATCAGATTTCTGGCAAAAAGCTGCTCCACGCAAATGATGATTGCAATATGTCGCAGTCCTCGAATGACACGTTCCCAACCGCTATGCATATTGCGGCACTCATCGCGATCGAAGACGGGCTTATTCCCGAATTAAACGCTTTGATCAATACCTTTTTGCGACTCGAAAGTGAGAATTACGGTATCATCAAAAGCGGCAGAACACATCTTCAGGATGCTGCTCCCATTGCCTTTTCTCAAGAAATATCGGGCTGGAGAGTCTCTCTTGAACGCGATGTTCGTATGCTTTGCATTGCATGCGAACAGCTTTGTGAGCTTTCACTCGGCGGTACAGCCGTCGGTACGGGGTTGAATGCGCCGATCGGCTTTGATACTCTCGTTGCTCAAAAAATATCTGAGCTGACGGGTAAAAGCTTTGTGACAGCCAAAAACAAGTTTCATTCGCTTACATCAAAGGACGAGCTTGTGTTTGCTCATGGTGCATTAAAGGCTGTCGCGGCAGATATGATGAAGATCGCCAATGATGTACGCTGGCTTGCCTCAGGGCCAAAACTGGGACTTGGTGAGATCACCATCCCCGAAAACGAACCGGGCTCCTCCATTATGCCGGGTAAAGTAAACCCCACTCAATGCGAAGCGGTCACCATGGTCGCCGTTCAGGTGATGGGAAATGATGTTGCAGTGGGAATAGCTGCATCCCAGGGCAATTTTGAGCTCAACGTGTTTATGCCCGTTTGTATTTACAATTTTTTGCAATCAGCAAGACTGCTTTGCGATGTCATCTGCTCATTCCGTGTACATTGTGCAGAGGGAATAAAAGCAAATAAGGAAAAAATGCATGACAATCTCCACAATTCTCTCATGCTCGTAACAGCCCTCAACCCGTACATAGGATATGAGAATGCGGCAAAGACCGTAAAAAAAGCATACAAAGAGAATATATCTCTCAAGGAAGCATGCGTAGAGCTTGGATTTCTGTCAATTGAGGAATTTGACAAGGTATTCAAGCCCGAAGCTATGGCAGGTCTCAAATAAAATGTCAAACGAAGATATATTCACTCGAAAAGCCGATAACTATGTCCTCGGCAGGCGATCGTACTCGCCTCAAGCCATCAATAAAATACTTTCAATGCTATCACGGGGTGACATCATTGCCGACATAGGCTCCGGTACGGGTATTTTGTCGGGAGAATTTATTCAACATGGGTATGAGACCTTTTGTGTTGAGCCGAATGACGCCATGCGTGCCGTTGCGGAAAAAAGCTTTTCACATCAAATGAATTTTCATTCCGTTGCCGCCTCTGCCGAAAACACGGGGCTTGATGAGCACAGCATTTCGCTGATCACTGCCGCCTCCGCATTTCATTGGTTTGATGCAGAAAAATTCCACGCTGAGTGCAAAAGGATATCGAAGAAAAACGGCACCGTGTGTATTCTTGCAAACGAAAGGATATATGACAATCTTACACAAAAACAGCACGATATATGCAATAAATATTGCAATGCCTATACAAGTCTGGCACACGGTGTAAAAAAAGTATTCCGTAATGCCGATGTATTATTCAAAAACGGATACAGCACCGAATACTTTGATTTTCCGATGACGTATACTAAGAAAGAATTTATAATGCGAAGTCTATCATCATCATACGCTCCGGATAAGGGCAGTATTTATTACGACAGGTACATTTTTGAGCTGAATGCACTGCTTGACGAAGCATTTTCAGATGATACCGTTACCATCCAAAACAGAACCGTTATGTTATACGGTAGACTGAATTAAAAAAACGACCCTTGAATATCAGCCGCTCGGTCTGACACTCAAAGGTCGATTTTTTATCAAATATCTTTTTTATGTCCGTAGATATTAAATGTGTCGCCGTCATGAGCAATCGTAACATCAAACGGCAGCTCCTTGTAATAATCAAGCAATATATTTTCGCCTAGCCTTGTCTCCGTGACGCCATCAAAAACATTATGCCATCTGTTACCTATATGAATAAGTATCAGACCGTCAATTTTTGCATTTTTGAGTATTTCGGCTGCATTTTTCGGATCGTGATGTGTCGCCTCCGTCAAGCATACATCAAAATGCTTTTCGCATGCGATCTGCGGAAAATCCGTAAACGTATGATGCAAGTCACCCGTATGCAGCACCGTGACATTCTCTTTCTTAAATTCAAGAGCATATGCAAAGCTCACATACTGTCCATGATAATGCAGATGCCTTGTGTTTATTGCAGACACCCTGAGCTCATCGTCCTCGTATATCTCGCCCTGCTCGGTAACATGATAGCTGAAATGCTCACTGTCCGGGTCCAGATGTTCTGCACGGAACCATGCGGAAAACGCCTCCTTCGCACCCACCTCGGGGAAAAACACATCAACAGGGTAATTTCTTCCGTACGGATACTTTATCATCTCCTTAAGTAAGCCCGTCATGCCGCCGACATGATCATCGTGCATGTGCGTTATAAATAACGCTTTTACATTCTTCAACTCAAGTCCGTTGCGTCTTAAAAGTGCTTCAGCCGGAGCACCGCAATCAAGCATATATAACGTACCTTCGGTTGTCTCATAACATGTGGATGAATTAAAACGACAATACGTCGAATCCCCATGACTTGTGCCCAATGTATGGATCCTTACTTTATTTACCATAATTAAACCTCTTTTTATTCAGCTTGCTGCAAACGGCTCATCGCCGTAAAATCCGTTTTCTTATAAATATATCTGAAATATGAGATCTCAAGCACCGCTGTTATCGTCCATGAGAAAACATACAGCAGGTACAATGATGTCATTGTTTGGAAATAAGCAAATACCGTGTATATCCATATCAGACGGAACAAGCATGAGCCTATAAGCACCATTACAGTCGGCACAACGCTCTTGCCGAGACCTCTTGATGCTGCTATCGTGCAATCCATAAATGCGGATATTCCATAGAATGAACCCATCACCGTAAGCCTGTACATGCCTGCCTCTATCTCAGCAGGATCGTTTACAAATATCCTTAAAAAGTACCTGCCAAATATCGCAAGACCGACACCAAGCACCGTTCCTATTGCGAATGAATAAGCCAAGCTGTAATAATAGCTCTTTATAGCCCTCTTTTTGTCCCCTGCACCATAGCTTTGACCTATAAAGCTGGTACAAGCCGCATAAAATGCCGCCATAACATCAAAAACAACGCCATCCGCATTCAATGCCGCCGTATTTCCGTTGACCACCGCCGGCTCAAACTTATTTACACCTATCTGCACAAATAAATTTGCAACCTGGAATACAGCATTTTGCAGACCTGACGGAATTGCAATGCCCAACAGCATCGACACTCTGCCTCTTGTCAATCTAAGTGAATGAAGCCTTAATGAGTGATCCTCCCTCGATCTGAACAGCTTCAGAATGATCAGCGTTGCGGAAATATAC
>CAYOGO010000089.1:0-5529 GCA_964403405.1 uncultured Lachnospiraceae bacterium
GTCCGCTCCCATATTTATTACAAACATCGTGTCCACAACATTGTATAATGCTTGCAACACCATTGACAATATCGCCGGCAAACCCATTGACCATATCAACCTTGATATTTTGAGGCTTCCCATTTTTTTCTTCCATTTTTACCTTCTGACGAAAAAAGGCGTATGTCCAAGATAAGCTGGACTTACGCCTTTCGACTACTCACTTTTTTGTTGATTCTTAGTATGATATTATCAAAATGCCCTGCAGATCGACCGCAAAGCACTGTAATTATACCACTTTTTTGATTTTCTGCAAGCTTTTTTATACGTTAAATCTGAACAAAACTATATCGCCATCCACCATGACGTACTCTTTGCCTTCCGAACGCACAAGACCCTTTTCCTTTGCAGCCGCCATGCTCTTGTACTTCATAAAATCATCGTAATGTATTACCTCGGCACGTATAAATCCCTTTTCAAAGTCAGAATGTATTTTTCCTGCCGCCTGAGGCGCCTTCATGCCCTTTGTTATGGTCCAGGCACGTGTTTCCTTTTCTCCGGCAGTAAAATAGCTTATCAGACCAAGTGTCGCATATGATACTCTTATGAGCTTGTCAAGACCAGACTCATCAAGTCCGAGCTCCTCCACAAAAACAGCCTTTTCATCATCATCCAGCTGAGCTATTTCTTCCTCTATCTGAGCACTTATAACCATCACAAGCGAACCATGTGACTCTGCATAAGCCTTTACCTGCTTTACATAGTCATTATCCGGCTGACCAACTGCATCCTCAGCAATATTTGCCACATAAATAACGGGCTTTTCCGTCAAAAAGCAATAACCTCTTATAAGCTTTTTCTGCTCGTCATCCATAGCAACACTGCTTACTGGCTTTTCCGCCTCAAGACTTGCCTTTATTTTCTTAAGAAGCTCATATTCATCCTTTACGTCCTTGTCCGCCTTCAACCTCTTTTCGGCATTTGCAATAAGCTTATCTACCAATTCAAGGTCTGCAAGCATGAGCTCAAGATTTATTGTCTCTATATCTCTTAACGGATCAACGGTGTTGTCAACATGGATAATATCCTCATTGTCAAAGCATCTTACAACATGCACTATCGCATCGACCTCTCTTATGTGGGAAAGAAACTTATTTCCGAGACCCTCACCTTTACTTGCACCTCTTACAAGACCTGCAATATCAACGAAGTCAACTACAGCAGGTGTGACCTTCCTTGAGTTATGCAATTCCGCAAGTATGTCCAATCTTGCATCTGGCACGGCTACCGTACCAACATTTGGCTCTATTGTACAGAACGGATAGTTTGCAGACTCCGCTCCTGCCTTTGTAATGGCATTGAATAATGTGGATTTACCTACATTCGGCAATCCTACAATACCTAATTTCATATCTCAGTTTTTACCTGACCTTTCAAATTATAATTTATATCATCCAAAAATCAATATTATTGACATTTCTTGCAGCACTCTCATATACAGCAGCATCATCAAATAGACCAAAAACCGCTGTTCCGCTGCCACTCATTATTGCTTTTACGGCACCGCATGCATACAGCTCATCCTTTGCCGTCTCAACTGACGGACAGAGCCTGAGTGCAGCCGGCTCAAGTGCATTATACAGATATTTATGCAGATCCTTATCATCATTGTTAAAATGGTTCAAAAAATCATCCAGCTGTATTTCTTTCTCGGGCACAGATCTGTCAAATTCATTGAAAACATCCTTTGTGGAAAGGCCCTCGCTGTGCTTAATGAGTGCCATTTTATAGCGTGTAACTGGGCAAAGTGGTGTGACCTCCTCACCCATTCCCGAAACAATGCCTGCACCGCCATACACAAAAAACGGGACATCACTGCCGAGCTTTGCCGCTATCAAGGCAAGCTCCGACCTTGATCTTCCCATTTCAAAAAGCGTATTCAATGCCACAAGCGTACTGCCTGCATCGGAGCTGCCTCCGCCAAGACCTGCCTGTGAAGGTATACGCTTTGTCAGGTGAATACCAACACCGTACACTCCAAGAGCCAACGCCGCACGGTATACTATGTTTCTTTCGTCGCACGGAACACCACACGACATACCATCGACCGACATTGTTATTTTTTTGTCGTCTGTTACGGTGAATTGCAGAGTATCGTACAGATCAACTGTCTGCATCACCGTTTTTATATCATGATAGCCGTCATGTCTCTTTTTGCCGACATCTATGTACCAATTAATTTTTGCAGGCGCCTGTACGGTCATTTGCTTCATATTACTTTTCCATATAGAGGATGCCCAATGTTCTCGGACCGCAATGGGACGATATTACACAGCCTGCTTCCGTATGAACAACTTCATCAAAGCCCACCGGCTCAAGCAATTCATGCATTCTTTCTGCATCCGTCTGGGACAGATCACTGTCGGGCGTTACGGCGTTTGTGATAAATACACGGCTCTTGTCCGCATTTGCCATTCCCTCTATTATATCCTGTGCATATGAGGTAAGACATCTGTCGTAATTACCTCTGTACTTTTTGTCCGAAATAATTATGCCATCCTTTACAGCAAGCCTGGGACGAAGCTTCAACATTCCTGCCATAAAGTTTTCAAGCGAGGAGCATCTTCCGCCCATATAGAGATACTCAACGGTATCAACTATAAAGCCCGCTCTGACCTTTTGCACACGGTATTCCATTTCCTTTGCAATCTCATCTGCATTGCAGCCTGCAAGCATCATATCGCCTGCCTTAGCAACCAAAAGGCCTATTCCCGTGGATAAATTAAGCGAATCCACAAGATGTATATGGTCCTTCGGCAAGGACTCAACTGCCAATGTTGCGGACATATATGTGGCGGAAAGCTTGCTTCCTATTCCCGTGTATATGACATCATAGTCCATATCTATCCATTTCTGGAACATATTTTTTATATCCATAACAGATGCAGCGGCTGTTTTGGGCAACTGCTTTGTTTTAGACACATAATTAAAAACATCCTTTGTTTTTATGTCAACGCCGTCCCTGTATTCATCCTCCCCAAGATGAACCATGAGCGGAATAATGTCAACATCATACCTGTTGGCAAGCACATCACCTATATCGGCAGTGCTGTCCGTTATAATTTTTACTTTACGCATACTTCCTCCATTGTGTACTACTATACAATTATAATTATACAACAAAAAACGCATTTAGGCAAGTGTTTATTTTTATTTTCAGCAAAAAGTATTGAAAAATGAACATTTCTGTGGTAAAATAATTACGCAAGCACGAAAGGAGCTCCCATGGCAATCATATACGACACAAAAAGGCTTATGCTGTTTCTCCCCGATAAGATATATACGGACGCATTGCTCGATTACCACATAAGAAACAAGGATTTTCTTGAAATATGGGAACCGCAAAGGCCTCAGGATTTTTATACAAAAAAATACCAGAGGGCAAGCATAAGGGCAGAAATAAGAGACGCAAAAAAGCTCCGCGGTCTATGCTTTTTTATCACCAAAAGCTCTGAGCCTGAACGTCTCATAGGTGCAATACGCCTATCCAACATCATATACGGTAATTTTTGCTCAGCATTTTTGGGCTATCGTTTAGATAAGGATGAGGTCAACAAGGGATACATGACCGAGGCTGTAAAAAAAGTCATTGATATTTCTTTCAATGAGCTGTATCTGCACAGACTTGAAGCAAGCGTTATACCGTCAAATATAGCTTCAAAAACGGTATTGCAAAAATCAGGCTTTAAGTATGTGGGGACGTCTTCATCTTATCTGGAAATAAACGGCAAATGGCAACCCCATGAATTATACGAATATATAAATCCAAAAATAAAATGATCCGAACAGCTATCACGCTGCTTCGGATCATTGCTTTAATCATCTTCTCTGTCTTCCGGCGGCAGATCCACTGCCTTATGCACACCCTCCATCTCCTTGGTGAGGTTTGACATAAATACCTTTTGCTTATTGTCCATGAGTCTTGCTCTGTAATACGCAAAGCACATAACTACTACATTCGCAACCACGATCATAGCCATCAGCCAAATCGGATCTTTATAATTTATCAAAAAATTCATATAGCCCGCATTTGCCCACCTGAATATCAGCAATGCCAGCTGATCACGCTCGCCTGATACCCTTGTATACAGCACGTCTGTAATTATGATTATTATATTCGGAATATTTGCAACAAATGCTCCGACAACGGGCTTTACCATAGTGAATGTATTGTCCTTTATATCTGCTACTGCTGTTTTTTCAAGCATTAGGCAAATGAACACCCAATAAAAAAGCATCATCAAAAAGGAAACGACAGTCTGGTAAATTCCGTTTTCCGATATCAACACCAACGGCGACGTAAGTATCAGCACTATCGTTGCAAAGATCTGTGTGCCAAAAGCCTTTAATATAAATTTTATCATCAGGTATCCTCCGTTCCCGTGTATATTCTTTCAACTCTCTGTGCTATTGAAGTAAGCACCTCATAGGACACAGTATCGCAAAGCTCTGCAATATCATCGGCTGTCATTGCAATGTCACTGCCATTGCCCATCAATATCGCCTCAGTGCCGACCGTTGCCTCATCAATATCGCTTACATCAACCATCAGCTGATCCATGCATACCCTGCCAAGTATCTGTGCCTTTTTGCCGCATATCACGACATATCCAACACTGCTTAGCTTTCTGCTGTAACCATCTGCATAGCCTACCGGAAGTGTTGCCACACGCATTGCTTTTTGTGCCCTGAATGTACCACCATAGCTGATCTCATCGCCACAGCCGACCGTGTTTACAGCGGAAATATTTGTCACAAGCTTAGCTATCGGATGCAGATCCGTCCGGGATGTCTTCTTCATGTATTCGGACGGATAATAACCGTAAATACCAATCCCCAAACGAACCAAATCGTAATTCTTACAGAGCCCCCTCATGGTACCAGCTGTGTTGCATGCGTGGACAGTTTTGAATTCAAACCCGTTTTTGCTTGCAAGTGCTATCATGGATTCAAATTTTTCTATCTGAACAAATGTTTTTGTGTCATTTTCCTCATCCGCACACGCAAAATGAGTAAAAATACCATCCGCAATAACATTATCGCAAGACCTTAATGCATTCAGGAGGGACTCAAGATCATCACCATTCGATATACCTATCCTGTTCATCCCTGTATTGACTTTTATGTGTGTGTAAGCCTTTTTACCAAGCTCACACGCAATATTGTTCAATTCAATGACCTGATCGTTTTCAAAGATCGCCTGATGCAATTCATTTTCGACGCAAAGCCTCAGCTCATCACCATTTGATGCTCCCAGAACAAGTATGGGTACATCTATACCGTTTTTTCTCAAAAAAACGCCCTCCTCGGGGGTTGCAACGCCCAGCCATGCTGCACCATATTTGACAGAAAGTCTTGCAATGTCAGCCATTCCATGACCGTAAGCATTTGCCTTGACCACCGCCATTATCCGGGTATCGGGAGATAACAGATCCTTGAATTCAGCAATATTATGTTTTAATTCAGAACAGTCCACAATAAGTCTTGTAG
>CAYOGO010000090.1:0-5518 GCA_964403405.1 uncultured Lachnospiraceae bacterium
CCTTGTAGCAGGAATTGACTGTCCACGATGCCGCCTTTCCCGTTAAATTACTTGCAACGGGTACAAGGATCACAATAAGCATTACGCATGCCAAAATGACCCTGAGTACCTTTTTTTGTTTTATATTCATCGTTTACCTCGTTTATTTCATGCCGTGTTTTTTGTTCCGCGTACTGCTGACACCACTTCTTATACAGCATACACATTATACATTTTAACACAATATAGGAAAAAAGTCAAGTTTTTGTTTTATGTTGATATTGCATATGATACTGCGCCTTCTCATATAATGTAATACAATATACACGGAGGGTAATGCCATGCCTGATGAGCTTGTGCTGGAAAAATATGTCAGTGCTCCCATTTATCTGTTACTTGATGACAATGGTATGCTACAATGCAGAGATATGATCATTGCGGACAACGTAAAATACTTTGACGCCGTCACTGATGCAAGGGGCGGTGTCCATGGAATATATACGGCTGTAAACGGACAAATAATATACTTCAGGATGAATTGCGGTGCTCCCGTAAATAAAATAATAGCATCCGGTGCAAATGACGGTACGGATATATCTATCACCGAGGATGGCGGAGCATTGCACATACTCATAGCCTTCCGCACGGTCATTCATCATTTTTTCACTCATAACGGAGCATGGGTAAAAAGCAATAGCATACCGTTGAAGGAGCACTCCGCCTATACGGCATCCTGCCCATGCAGTCGAGGACGCTTTGCAATAATCATTTCAAGCCGCAATGACGACAAGCTCCTAATAAGCAACGGCGAAAAGTGGATCAGCCGCAATCTGAGCGGACTGCCGTACGACAAGGAGACCGTAACCGTTTCATTCTTTGAGGGTAACCTGGAAATATACTATATTCTTGACGGGCAGATAGATCTCATGACGGTCAATATCGACAGTGTCAATACGATTTCAAATACAAATTACAGTGAGGATCCGAAAATGGCAAACGGAAATGTATTAAATTCAAAATTCATTGAACAGGTAAACGATAATTGTAAAAGGACGGATGATATAAATGCGGAATTACAGCGTCTTTCAAGCACGATGGATAATATGGAAAGGCAAATGAAGCAGATAAGCGTATACAGGGACAACATCCGACAGCTTGAGACACAGATCAATCAGCTCAGCATCAAAATACAGGAGCTTGCAAACCGTTTTAACGGTGTGGTGAAAAACATCAATCAGTAGACGGATTTTTCGCAATGACATCAAATATGTGTATATCCGACATAAATATACTTTACCTATTCCAATTATTGACAATTACAATCTCTTATGGTAAAATATATCGGTAAAAAGTAGGATCTGAAGGAGAATACACTTTTGAAAAACAAAATCTATACTGCTGTAAGTGGGCTGATAGTCGGCGGCACAATGCTTGTCCCCGGTGCATCAAAATACAGGAGCTTGCAAACCGTTTTAACGGTGTGGTGAAAAACATCAATCAGTAGACGGATTTTTCGCAATGACATCAAATATGTGTATATCCGACATAAATATACTTTACCTATTCCAATTATTGACAATTACAATCTCTTATGGTAAAATATATCGGTAAAAAGTAGGATCTGAAGGAGAATACACTTTTGAAAAACAAAATCTATACTGCTGTAAGTGGGCTGATAGTCGGCGGCACAATGCTTGTCCCCGGTGTCAGCGGAGGCTCAATGGCAATGATACTCGGTGTGTACGACAGGCTCGTGACATCTGTAAGCTCTTTTTTCAAGCACAAAAAGGCAAGCATAATTTTCTTGGGGCTGTTTTCGCTCGGTGCGGCAATAGGCATGGTGCTGTTTGCAAACCCGTTAGGAAAGCTGCTTGAGCTTTTTCCTAAGCCTATGAGTTATTTCTTTATAGGTGCGGTTGCAGGAGGCATTCCGCTGATATATAAGGAATCACAGGTTACAAAATTCAGGATAAAGCATGTTTTGTACATATTGCTCGGCATTGCAATAGTCGTGTTGCTTGGTCTTTTGCCTGCAGGCCTGTTTGGTGATACACACACGGGCTTCATGCGATATTTTATGCTGTTTATTGCCGGCTTTATTGCCGCAATAGCTCTTATTCTCCCCGGTATCAGCGTATCATACATGTTCCTTGTGCTCGGAATGTATGACGGCATAATGCACTCCATCGCAACGCTTGATATTTTGTATCTGCTGCCATTGGCACTCGGTCTCGGTGCCGGAATAATCCTTTCAACAAGATTGCTTGAGAACATGATGAAAAAATTTCCACACGCAACATACATGATGATATTGGGATTTTTGCTCGGTTCGCTTTCTGAAACATTCCCAGGTATGCCCTCTGGCACGGAATGGCCGATATGCATATTGACGATAGCCGCAGGCTTTGCTGTAATATACGCCTTATCCTATTTCAGCGAAAAGAAACAGCTGAGAGAAAATTGATTTTATTCCCGAAAATGAGCGGATACTTATTTTCGGGATTTTTTTTGCATTTTACAAAAAAATTCATTGACAAAAGCAATACTTCGTGATATATTGTATTGCGTAATGGGAGGTATAATGTGGATATACAATTAAAGCGAGGACTTTTGGATATATGTGTGCTTGCCGCAATAAAAAATGAGGATTCATATGGGTACAAAATAATCAAGGACATGAAGCCATATATAGAGCTTTCGGAGTCGACCTTGTATACCATTCTCAAGCGACTTGAGGTTGCCGGCATGCTCACGGTCAGAACAGCTGAGCATAACGGGAGATTGAGAAAATACTATCATATTACAAGCAACGGAATAGAGCGTATTGAAGATTTTAAGAAAGATTGGAATGAAATAATTACCATATACTGTTTTGTAACAAAGGAGGAAAATAATGACTAAGCAAGAATTTCTCACACAGCTGGAAGAAAACCTGTTGGGGCTTCCTCAGAATGAAATTGAGGAAAGAATCATCTTTTACAGCGAAATGATAGATGATAAAATAGAGGAAGGATACAGCGAGAAGGATGCCGTAAGCAAAACCGGTGACTAGAACGACATTGTATCACGGACTGTTTCGGATATACCTCTCACAAGGATCGTTAAAGAAAAGATGCGTTCCAAGCATACGTTCCGACCATGGGAGGTCGTACTCATAGTGCTGGGATCACCCATATGGGTTTCGCTTGCAGTTGCGGCAATATCCATTATATTTTCGCTTTATGCGGTACTGTGGGCAGTTATAGCAGCATTGTGGGCAGTGGATCTGTCATTTATCGTGTCAGTTGTCGCATGCATTGTTGCCGGTATACTTGCAATTATACACGATACATTCTACGGAGCTATTGCCATTGCTTGCGGATGCATCTTTGCAGGATCAAGCATATTGATGTTCCATGCAGCAAGGGCGGCATCAAATGGAATATTTTTTCTTACGAAAAAAATATCACATTCAATTAAAAATATGTTTATAAAAAAGGAGAGATAATATGAGTAAAAAAACAAAGACATGGCTCTGTGCAGCCTTACTGCTTATAGCTTGCGGCGTTGTGCTTTTTGTGGTATCGGCATGCAAGCACAACGGGGACATCACACAGCTCGGGAAGGATCAATTTGAGATCAACAATCACGAATTTGAAGATGAAATCATCGGATTTTTTGTGAATACATCCTCTGCCGATATTGAGTTTGTGCCCTACGACGAGCATAGCACAAAAATAGTATGCTTTGAGCTCAAAAAAGCAAGACATACCGTGGAATATAATGAAGCAACGGGAACGATCAGCATCAATGTGACTGACGAGCGTAAATGGTATGAGCAGGTTGGTATTTTTATCAACAGCCCGAGAATAACTATATACCTTCCCGAAAGAGAGTATATAAGCATGACACTTGAGACACACACAGGTGACGTAAATATACCGAACGAGCTTTTATTTGACAATATCACCATTTCAACAACGACGGGAAATGTAAAATGCTCTGCAAATACAGCAGAAAAGCTGAAAATAGTCACCCACACGGGCAATATTCAGCTCAACAATGTGACAACAAACGAGCTGGAGCTTGATGTCACAACGGGCAACATAAACGCAACAAACGTAAAATGTAACGGCAATATATCAGTCGGCGTAAGCACGGGTGACGCACTTCTTACGGATATATCTTGCAAATCGTTCAAATCCGTCGGCAATATAGGCAAGCTGATATTGACAAATGTCATTGCCTCCGCCGATTTCAACCTTGAGCGGAGCACCGGAGATATAAAATTTGACGCTTGCGACGCAAATGAGATATACGCAAAAACAAGCACCGGTTCCGTTACAGGAACATTGAGATCTCAAAAAACTTTCATTACGGATACAAGCACGGGCTCTGTTGATGTACCATCAGGCACATCCGGCGGCACATGCAGGATAAAAACAAGCACGGGCAGGATAAAAATATCGTTAACTCAAAACTATTGAAAAAACAGTAATTTACAGCTTCAGCATCACATCAAAAAGGTCTTCTCTCACATGTGCGGGAGAAGACCTTTTACCATGTCCGTTTTATTTATTTGAATGCAGCAATAAGTCCTCCTCGCTCGGCATAGTAGCTGTCGAGCCCTCTTGTTGCTATCACTGTAATTGTTGAGGATGGCCATTTTTCAATCACGGCAGCCCTCAGCCTTTCGGCGATATCGGAATTGAAACAATGACTTATCATAACACTTCCGCCCGAAAACTTACAGCTGTGCATATAGTCTGTAATAATGGATATTGCTTTTGCAACTCCTCTTGCCTTGCCCTTCATGGATATCGTACCGTGACTGCTTGCCGTACCTACACCCCATATACCAAGCGTTTTTGCTATAAATCCGGCTATCTTATTCATTCTACCGTTTTTAATAAGGTTGTCAAAGGAGCAAAGTGCAAATGCGGTATGGGTATCGTGCAGAAACTGCTCCGCATTCTTTACTATATCATCAAACTCCATATCCTGCTCCATCCAATCGGCAAGCTGCAAAATGCACATTGCACACTCAGGACCTGTCGAAAACGAATCCAAAACATGTATTTTTTTATCCGGATATTTCTCAAGCACATGCCCCCTTGCTATCAATGCGCTGTTGTGCGATCCCGATAAGCTTGAGGACAGGGTAATTGCTATCGTATTATCTGCCTTTTTGAATTCCTCCTCCCACATATGGGGTGACGGGCACGCGGACGAGGTTGGACTATCCGTGTTCTCCATGTCGCTCATCATGAGCCCTACATCAAGCTCCTCATCATCCGTGTAATCCTTTTCACCAACTGAAATTATAAACGGGATCGTACTGAATCTCACATTTTCGGTATTTATATACGCCGTCGTAAGATCACATGAGGAATCTGCAATTATGTTCCATTTCATTTTTATTTTTCTCCTTTATTTTGCACTTACTTAAAGTTATAAGCCTCACTATTAACCAGCGAGGCTTATAAGCTTTGGAATATCGACAGATCAAAATTTTGAGTATGGGGGATACTCGGTGTATAGTAGTATAAGTATGCGATGA
>CAYOGO010000091.1:0-5471 GCA_964403405.1 uncultured Lachnospiraceae bacterium
CCCAAGGTTTCTCATTTCCGTATACATATACTTTCTCAATGAAGGTTCTAATGATCTCTGCATTCGGTTTTTTAATGTCTTTCCACACCATCAAAAGGACTTATGTCTGAATTAAATATGTTAAGTATCTTTTGGTACTTGAGATAACAAAAATGGCCACACCGGAGTAAATCAATACTCTAGTGTGGCCGTTTTGTTTTGAGTTCCATTTGAAGGCTTCACTTAAAAATCGTTATTTCATCAAATCCCTAAGTGAGCCTCACACAGGTGTTATCCTTATTGTTATGGGAATTGTCTTGCAAGCATTATCACACACCTATGGCGGATCAAGCATAAAGGACTTCTTTTCAGGACTGTTGCTTGGGATCTCGATAGTTGAAATGCTGGCAGGTGTTTATGTTGCTGTTAAAGGCTTAAAAAGTAAATGATCCATCCCGTTGTGAGTGTCAGGGCTTGTTAAAAATTCAAATAAAACAAAGATCCGTTTTCTTACGAAAACGGATCTTATTTTCTATCAAAGTGTAATTTCCGTACAAGCAGTCTTGATCACACTATTCCCATACAATACTCAACGGCGATAGCCACTACCACAACAAGTGCGGATATTATAAAGCCATGGAGCATTGGTGCAATGCCCGACCTCTTCATGTCCTTTATATTTGTATTGAGGCCTATTGCCGCAAGCGCAGCCACCATCAAGAATTTACTTATATCCTTCATAACATCGGATACGGAATCGGGTATCAGCCCTGCACTTTTTATTGCAACCAATGTCAAAAAGCCCAAAATAAACCACGGTATTATTTTTGTAATGCTGAATTTGACTTTTACAGCTTCACCGTTTGCAAGCTTTGCTTCCTTATTTTTTATATGTGCTGAAATTATCGCAAAAACAATAACTGTGGGTATTATGGACAATGTTCTTGTCAGCTTTACTATCGTTGCAAAAGCACCTGCCGCCTCGGAATACGCATATCCCGCTGCAACAACACTCGATGTATCATTCACGGCAGTACCTGCCCACAGACCGTACGCCATGTCGGAAAGTCCCAATGCTCTACCCATTATCGGGAACAAAATTATCATTGCCATATCAAACAAAAACGTTGCCGAAATAGCGTATGCAACATCACTGTCATCCGCATCTATGACGGGTGCTATTGCCGCAATCGCCGAGCCTCCGCATATTCCCGTACCTGCAGAAATAAGATTTGACAGCTTCCAATTTATCTTTAGTGCTCTGCCGATAAAGTAGCCGCCGCCAAAGCAGGTGAGCAATGTGAATACCATAACGCACAGCGACATCTTGCCCACCTCAAAAACGACCCTTAAGTTAAGGCTTGCACCCAACAGAATTATCGCAAGCTTTAACACCTTTTTAGATGTGAGCTTGATACCCTTTGCAAACAGCGGTGTCGGTCTCCAAATACAGTTTACTATCATTCCTATAAACAATGCTATAACGGATGCTCCAATAAACTTAACCGAAAAAACACCCTCCAGCAAGCCCTCAAGTAATTTTGCCACAGCAGCAATGACTATTGCCAGAACAAGCCCCGGCAAAAATCTTGCAATATCCTTGACCTTACTCATAAAAAACCTCTTTTAATAATGATTTGTTATCAATCAATAAGCACTCTTTATCCGTAAATACTCATTACGGCAAAAAGTGCTTTTACTTCTACTGTATTTTTGCTAATATATCTTCTGCAATGACGTATATCCTCTTACGTTCATCTACACTGCAGGTCTTCAGTACCTTTTTTGACGGCAGACCCCACACATCAAACATTCTGGGACCTATCCACTCGCAATAATCACAATCCTCAAAAACAGCCTTGACCATAGACAGCGAAGCCTTTTTGGGCTTCATGAATATTATCTTCATGGGTTCTTTTATTATCGCAAATATCAATTTTGGATAATGTGCCGTGATATTTGTAAATGTTATGCCCGGATGTGCCACTGCAAGCTTGACATTTGACTCATTTTTAAACAGCTCATGTAATGCGAACATAAGATACCTTTTTGCATTTCCGTACACAAGTGATGCCTGCTTGCGTGTTGAAAAATCAATATCATCAGCATCTGTCACTGAATAATTATGAGCTATACTACCGACAACTATTACCTTACCCACTCTTTCCCTCAGATGCGGCAAAAGCCTTTTTATCATATAATAGGGTGACACAAAATTTATCTGAAAAACATTGTCATACCCCGTACTGCACTTGTGTCTTGGTATGCTGTATGCCCCCGCATTGTGGATGAATATATCCACGTTCATTTCAATGAGCCTGTCACAAGCCTCTCTCACAGAGCATATATCCTCAAGATCCGCAATCAAGCCCGTAACATCCGCATTTTCAAACTCAAGCCTCAGCTGTTCACGGAGCTGAAGTGATCTTTCTTTATTTCTGTCTATCAATATGAGCCTTGCACCGAGCCTCAAAAGATGCCTGCACAGCTCATTTCCTATGCCACCCGTGCAACCCGTCATCGCAATCGTTTTGCCACAAAGTGAACAGGTATTTTTATCAAACCACTTTGAATAATTCATACTCTGTGCTTCTCTATAAAGTCAGCTATCGGCTGAGGTCTCTCTATGCTGTGTGGATGATGTGCACAGTCCGGCTTCAATATCGTTATTATATCTCCGCCGAGCATGCGATATTTTTTGTCAAATATTGCACCGTTTTCTTTATACGGAACGTCATCGTCCGCTTCTCCTGCGCAAAGCACCACAGGAATACCGTTTGCAGCCAATATATCTATCTTATCAAGCGGATTTTTATTAAACTCAACTATTGACCTGACGTCCTCAAGACCATAGCATTGCTTGCATTCCTTCCAGCAATCAGCCGCACCAAGGCCCATGCCGATTCCACCTGGCCAGCTTCTTATATCGAGCACGGGAGCATCAAGGTACACGGTGCTTATATCCTCCGGATACTCTGCTGTATAATTAACGGAATAAAGACCGCCTCTTGAAAACCCGAATATATCCGCCTTTTGAGAAAGAGAATACTCTTTTATTATAAAATCGTGGAATTTCTTCATCATTTTGACCGATTCCGGGTCTCCGTACATATCACTTACGCAATAATACGCCACATGCCAGCCTCGTTTTACCAATTCCATGTCAACATGATCAAATGCGCCGAAAAATTCTGCTCTCCACACCCAAGGTCTGCCGAAAGCCTCCTCTGAAGGCTTCAATACCTCATAATACCTGCCATCAAATGTGCCCTCGGACAATTCATAGCCCTTATGCATCTTTTTTTTCATAAAACACACCTCCAAAGCTGTTATGTATCTGTCTTCAATTATAACAAATATAGCGTTTTTTGTCAAGGACATAATTATATTGTCTTATCATGCAAAAGGGCCGTTGCAGGTCTGATACTCTATATCCAGTGCAAACGACCCTTTACATATTGTATTCCCGTACTGCTTACATGAGCGACTTGCCCCTGCCATTACATTTTTCAAGCATATCCGCATCAGGGGCCTCGTTGCATATAAGTGATTCGCAAGCAAGGCACGCACCGTCGCCGATGCACAGCTGCTCCCAATTTCTCATCCATTCACCGTCACCCCAGCCATATGAGCCGAAAAGTGCTGTTTTCTTTGCATTGAGCTTAGCTCTGCAAACTTCAAACATGGGTTCAAACTCATCCTCCTCAAGGACCTCGGAGCCCATTGCGGAACATCCGAATGCGGCCGCATCAAAATCGTCCATCATATCGGCACTGAACTCAGCATTTGCCGCACATAATGGCTGACTGAATTCGGCATAGTTCCTCCCTCAGCGGTCTATTCCCACCATTTTTGCATTGGGATTGAGCCTTGCACATGCATTTGTCAATGCATTGCTTCCGCAACCGACGTCAAGTCCTATCCCGTTTTCAGGCAAGCGGGTGTATTTTTCCCGTTGTACGAAAACGCTTTGTTTGCACATATGCTCCATTGCAATGTTTTGCCGCAAATAACAAATGCCACAGCAAGCACTGTTACCAAAATGATTCTTGCAACTGAATGCATCTGTATACAGCAAAGTATCATTGCAATAAGTAACTACTGGCTTGCAGCTGCCATGCACACTATCAATGATTTTGGTATCCAATTTTTATAATTCGGTCTGTTCATATATATATTCCTCTTTATTATGTTTGTCTTAAAAGCATTGCCAATGCACTGCTTAAAAATCCACCTATCGCCGCAAACGGGATCACGGGTATGTATATCTTTACATGGAACCATTTTTGATAATATTCCTTATCCATATGCTCCGTCCCCGGCAGTCTGATACGCTTTATATTCACAAACAGCCCCCACTCAAGAAAAAAAGTGTACCATACAAAAACACAGAGCATATAAATATACGGGAGAATTATTTCTCCCAAAAATTTCGCACGCCTACTTTATTCAGCATCCATGCAAATACAAGCAGAAAGACAAATATTGCAGCAGCCTTTTTAATTTTCATTATCAATATCAGCCTGCGACGGGTCTCCTCCACATGTCGGCTTCTGTAACATACCCTCTGTATTTCGGGCGGATAATCGCTTATAAATGACAACGTCTCCAAAAGCAGCATACCAAATACCAAAACGCCGAATATCAACAGCATCGATGCTATCTCAATTATTATGCTGTAATTCATAAACAAATAGTACTTTTCGAGATTCTAGTTAGCTGTAACTAACTCGCATCCTTAAAAATACGGGAGCATGCTCCCATCGACGGTTAGCTCCGACTAACTGCACTTATATTATATCACAAGAAGCCTATGTTGTCAAGTGATAAAATTATTTATCCATATAAAAAGGGGACAATTTTCTCGCCCCCTTAACAATTCATTTTATCGGCTCTTAAATGCATTTTTGCACATTTTTATCAGACACGAACTCTCCAGCCGAACGGATCGTCCTTTTTGCCCCACTGAATGCCCGTGATCTCATCATAAAGCTTCTGAGTAAGCTCGCCGATCTCGCCACCGCCGATAGTCATAACCTCGTCCTTATAACGGAGCTTGCCAACAGGAGAAACAACTGCCGCAGTGCCTGTTCCCCATACCTCCTCAAGTGAGCCGTCCTTTGCAGCGGCAACAAGCTCATCAACGGAGATCTTACGTTCCTCAACATCATATCCCCAATGCTTGCATACTGCAATTACGGAATTTCTTGTAACACCGGGCAAAATACTTCCGTTAAGTGCAGGTGTTACAACCTTGCCGTTGATCTTAAAGAATATGTTCATGGCACCGACTTCTTCTATATACTTTCTTTCAACGCCGTCAAGCCACAAAACCTGTGAATAGCCGTCATCATGAGCCTTTACCTGTGCAATAAGCGATGCAGCATAATTACCACCAGTTTTTGCAAAGCCAATACCTCCTTTTACCGCTCTTACGTATTCATCCTCTATCCAAATGCCAACGGGTGCAAGTCCGCTTGCATAATAAGCAC
>CAYOGO010000092.1:0-5419 GCA_964403405.1 uncultured Lachnospiraceae bacterium
GAGGATGGTGGCATGAAGAGCACTGACATTGTATGTGATGAGACAGCTCCGGATCAGATGGAGGTAAGAGAGTGGCAAACAGTCACACTCAGAGATAACGAAGGTTATTATATGGAGAATTTCCGTTTCTACTTTGAAAAGGGTATAAACAAGATTTCTCTTAACTTCCTCAGCTCAGAGATGTTTATTAACGACATTACATTGTGTGCTCCGACAACGATCGATGATTATGCAACTGTATCAGCTAATTATCCCGATCTTGATAAGAGTGGTGCAGACATAGTTACTTCCTTCCAGGTTGAGAACAATAAGTACCATTATGAAGCAGATAATTCCCTCCAAGGATATTTGACGTATAAGTCGTCCAATATGCTTAAGGCTACTTCAAGCAGAAACACAACAGTTACTCCGTTCAAGAGTGGTTACAATCTCATCAATCAGGTGGGTGGTGATACTAACTGGAGCGGTAACAGAGAGGCTCTCTCATGGAATTTTTATGTTCCCTCCGATGGACTGTATAAGATCGCATTGAGAGTATGTAATAACCTCAACATAGGTATGCCTGTTCATAGACAGATCTATATTGACGGCGAGATACCATTCAGCGAAATGGTGGCTTACAAGTTCCCTTACAGCTTCAGCTATTATACTGAAACTCTCAGTGATGATGAGGATAACCCGTATCTGTTCTATTTTACAGAGGGTTGGCATGAGATCAAGCTTGAAACCATAATGGGTGAGCTTGGTGATGCTGCTCTTATGTTCTATACACAGACAGAGGACCTCAACACTCTCATCAGAGCTATCAATAAGATACTTGGTGACAACCCGGATATTAATTACGATTACAGACTTGCAGAGAGAATACCGGATCTGTTGCCTACATTGAACGGTCTTATCGATTCATTCAATGAGCTTATAGATATATTTAAGCGTGTATGTGAAACCGATTCATCCAACCTTATAAATGAGCTTAAGGTTGCAGTTGATACTCTCTCCGATGCTATCGAGGATCCGTATGATATTCCTGCTAAAATGGGCGACATCACAAGCATACAGACGAGCTTGGGTGACTGGATAATAACACTTGAGAGCAGTGCTCTTATGATGGATTATATTGAGATCGGTCAGCCTGAAGCAACATTCAAGAATGAAAAGATGTCTGTATGGAAGGAAATCAAGAACGTTTGGGATTCATTCATAGTATCTTTCTCAAAGGACTACAACAAGGCATATGAAAATATCGAGAGTGAAAAGAAGTCTATCGATGTTTGGCTTTCAAGGGACAGAGAATATGCTGATATGATGATGGATCTTTTGAACCATGAGTTTACTGCAGACAGTGACTATGACTTTGTTGTAAAGGTAAGAATGGTTCCGGGTCAGGTAGGCTTTGGCGGATTTAACCTGCTGCTCCTTTCACTTATGGACAATAAGGGTCCGGATCTTATTTGGGGTACAGGTGCCGGTGACGTTGTTAACTATGCAATAAGAGGTAAAGCGAGAGGTATCGGATACGACATTTCTCAGTTTGACGATTATGAAGAGGTTATAAAGCGCTTTAACCAGGCAACAATGGTCGGCTTGTCATATTATGACAATTCTGACGAGACGCAGGATGGTGTATTCGGCTTGCCGGAAACATCTGATGTATCAATGGCATTCTATCGTACTGATATATTTGCTGAATTGGGTATAGAGCCTCCGCAAACATGGGATGACTATTTCAATGTAATGATACCTGCTTTCTATCAGGAAAATTACAAGGCTATACCATCCGGTGCAGGTACATTCCTTGCACAGATGAACGGCTGGTCATTCAGAGCCGATTACAGACTTACGGGTCTTGATACGGATCTTTATGCCGAAGCGTTCCAGATGGATGTAGATCAGTACTTCATTTACGGTATTGACGTTTCCAACGAGACATTCCAGGGCTTCCGTAATGGTGATTACCCGTACATGACAGGTTCTATAGGAACATATACTCAGCTCATGGTTGCAGCTCCTGAGCTTTTGGGTAAGTGGTCAGTAGCTCCGCTGCCGGGTATGTATGACGAGCTTGGTGTTCTTAACAGAGCAACAGGTGGTGCAGGTGCAGGCTCATGTATTGCAATAATGACTCAGAAGGCAAACTATGACGATGAGGAATACGAGAGAAGAATAAACGCTTCATGGACAGTTATGAAGTGGTGGACCTCCTTTGATATTCAGCTTGAGTTTACTCACATGGTAGATGCTAAATTCGGCAGAGAAAACAGATGGGCTTCCGCTAACATGGATGCACTTGTTGAAGGCATGGGCTGGACTCCGCACGAAAAAGAAGTAATCAAAGAAATGTACAATTGGTACATTGCAATGCCGATAGTACTTGGCTCTTATCAGCAGGACAGATACGCAAGTTTTGCTTTCAACCAGGTAGTTATTCAGGGCTTGAGTATAAATGACTCCATCGATCAGATGGTTGACTACATCAACCCGGAGCTTGAGAGAAAACAGAGCCAGTACGGAATCACACCTCCGACAGAGGAAGAAAAGGCAGATCAAACGTACGATGTAAACGCTATTACACAGCTTGAATATTACAGAAAGCTGCGTGAACAAGCACTTGCAAATAAAAAATAGGAAAGGAAGACATATATATGGCTAAAAAAGAACAGGTTGTAGTTATAGATGATGTAGGCGAAGGCGAAATACTTGAAGCTAAGGTCTATAAAACTCAGTCAAAGTTCACTCAATTTATGAACCGTACAGGTACAGGTTGGCTTTTTATGCTTCCGTTCCTTGTATTGTTTGTATTGTTTTCGGTAATACCGGTTTTGTCCTCATTGTGGTATTGCTTTACCTACTATGACCTTGTAGGTGTGGCACAGTTCAATTTCCTGGACAATTTCCGTGATATTTTCCTTAACGACGAAATATTTGCTATCGCATTTAAAAACACATTTATTCTTGCAATATTGACAGGCCCTACAGGATACATCCTTTCGTTCTTCTTTGCATGGGTCATAAATAACTTGAAGTATAAATCATTTTGGGTTTTTGCTTTCTACACACCAACAATGGTGTCAGGAACTGCGATCGGTATCATCTGGATGGTATTGTTCAATAATACTCGTTACGGATATTTGAATTATGCTCTCCTTAAATTAGGTCTGATCACAGAGCCTATAAATTATACGGCTGAAAAAAGTTGGATCATCCCGATCATCATAATCATAAGCTTGTGGTCAAGCTTGGGTGGTAACTTCCTTATATTCTTTGCGGGCTTGCAGAATGTCCGTAAAGAGCTTTACGAAGCAGCTGCAATAGATGGTGTTGAAAATCCTTATCAGGAATTGTTCTACATCACATTGCCTATGATGAAGCCTCAGCTCCTTTATACGGCTATTACATCCATAACGGGTGCTTTCGGTGTTGGTAGTATATGTACGACCGTCGCGGGTAACCCAAGCCCGGATTATTGTGTCCACACGCTATCGCTACATATAGCGGATAAAACGGGTACACAGCTTGAGCTCGGTTACGGATGTGCGTTGTCGATCATAATGTTTGCTATCACATTTACGCTTGGTAAGGTAACAATGAAGTTCCTTTCAAGTAAGGATGAATTGTAAAGAAAGGAGAGAAAAGATAATGAGTTCAAATACTTATGTTCCTCGTGGTGTCGAATTTGGTAAGACCAAAAGGGAAGAAAGACGAAAGATCATAACCATCGGCGGAATATTCAAATTTTTGGGTTTGGCATTGCTTCTCGCCTTCCTTATAGTGCCGTTGATATACAACTTTACAATGGCATTTAAGCCGCTGAGCGAAATGATCAAGTATCCGCCACCGATATTCGTTAAGAATCCTACATTGCAGAACTTTGTAGATATGTTCATCGTTTATGCGAATACAGAGGTTCCGTTGCTCAGATACATTTATAACAGCTTGTGGACAACAGCTGTTGGTATGTTCTTCACGGTATTTGTATCTATATTGTGCGGATATGCATTGGCAAAGCTCAAGGTAAAGTCTGCAACAACGATATTCAACATAATCATCGCATCCATGATGATCTCGTTGTCAACAGCAGCCATCATGAGCTACAAGGTTACAATGTTCCTTGGCCTTTACAACTCATATGCGGCATACATCGTACCGTATGTTGCAAGCTCATCATACGTATTCCTTTCAAGACAGTTTGCAGAGGGTATACCGGATGAATTGCTTGAAGCAGCGCGTATTGACGGTGCATCTGAGTTCAAGACATTCTGTGTTATTGCAATTCCGATACTTAAGCCGGCAATAGCAACAATAGCACTCTATTCATTCAACTCACTGTGGGGTTCATCAGGTCCTTGCGGTATGTACATTGTTGATGAGGCTAAGAAGAATCTGCCTTATGCACTTTCAAATGCTATTTCAGGCGGTCTTGCAAGACAGGGTGCTCAGGCAGCTATGTCGTTGATAATGTTGATGCCATCAATGATTGCTCTTATCATTACGCAGTCAAAGGTCGTTGATACAATGTCTCACGCAGGTATTAAGGGATAAGGATGGTGAACAGTAATATGAAAATTGTAAAAAAGATCCTTTCTTCTGTTCTTGTGCTGTGCATCGCAGTTGCGGTATTTGCAGAAATGAGCATGTTTACGGCTAATGCCGAAATTCAGAGTACGCATGATTACCACTACATCGAGCCGGCAAATGAACAGTCTGCAATGGCTATACCTAAGACATTTACGGTAAGAAATACGATCACAAAGGTAAATTCTACAACAAGTGCCATACTTACAAAGCCTGCCGACATGTTTATAGACGATGATGACAACATTTATGTCGTTGACCTTATTGTAAACACAGAAATCGGCAGAGTACTGAAGATGGATATGTGGGGTAATGTTTCCTTGGAGATCACGGAGCTGATGTGCAAGAAATGTGCTGCAGAGGAAAAGACATTTTGCTCACATGTATCCAATAATACAATGAGAAACCCTCAGGGTATATTCGTATTTAACGAGGCGTCAGGCAACCCCGAGGCTGATCAGCACATATATGTTGCTGATACAGGCAATGCCAGAGTAGTTCACTTTGACAATGAAGGATACTTTGTAGAAGAATTTACAAAGCCCGACGATCCGGCTATTAAGGATTATCCTTTCGACGTTAAAAAACTGTACATTAACGGTAACGGTGTTATGTATCTGCTCATGTCAACAACATTCCAGGGATTTATGATGCTCAATACAAAGGGCGAATATCTCGGAAACTCAGGTATGACATGGACAGTTGCAAGCGTTACGGATATCATTGCGGGATGGTTTAAGTTAGGCAATGAGCTTGTTGAAAGAGCATCCTTGACAGCACCGCCGTACAGTAACTTTATGATCGACGATGAGGGATGGATGTACGCAACTATCATTCAGGTTGACGA
>CAYOGO010000093.1:0-5401 GCA_964403405.1 uncultured Lachnospiraceae bacterium
GAGTATGAGACATCCTCCCCTGTAAAATCATATTCCAGCATTATGTGTATGGTCTGTGCCGATCTGTCCGTTGTTTCCGCCATACGCTTTGCCGCTCTGCCCGTCGGTGCCGCAAGAAATACCTTGTCACCACGGCTTTCAAAAATATCTATGAGGCATTTTATGATCGTTGTTTTACCCGTACCCGGACCGCCCGTTATTATAGACACAGGTTGCTTTGCAGCCATCACTACCGCATTTTTCTGCTCGGGATGCAGTTTTATCTCCTGCGTCTTCTCATATGCCTTGATCGACCTTTCAACCAGCTTTGGATCGCACGGCTTTGATGTAATACTCCCCGTCATCATGAGGCTCAGTTTGCCTGCAATATATTTTTCGGCGTAATAAAAGGCATCATAATAAATGCGCTTTGTGTCGCCGTCGTCAAGCATCACTATCTTGTCCTTCAATGCAAGTGAGACTATTGCATTTTCTATCGTTTCATCCGCAACACCGGTTATTTTTTTTACGTTACTGATGAGCACCTCCTTTGGAAGGTACGTGTGACCCTCGCCTGAAGCCTGCTTTAATGCGTACTGAATGCAGGCGTTGACTCTTTGCGGTGAGCCTGCCTCTATACCCATGGCTCTTGCGACCTTGTCAGCCGTCAAAAATCCTATACCGTCAATTTCCTCCGCAAGTATGTACGGATTTTCCTTGACCACACTGATTGCGGATCTGCCGTACTTATTGTATATCTTTGTGGCAAAAAGATTGGATATGCCGTATGTCTGCATAAAAAGCATAACCTCTCTCATACCCTGATTTTTCTGCAGTGACTGAACGATTTTCAGCAGCTTCTTCTGTCCTATGCCATCTATCTCCATCAGCCTGTCTGTACGGTAATTAATTATATCCATAGTCTGATCTCCAAAATGATCGACTATCTTTTTTGCCATTGCCTTGCCAATGCCGTAAACCGCACTTGAGGACAAATAACGGATCACACCGTCCCGTGTTGTTGGCTGCATGGTTTTGAACGCTTCCACCTTGAACTGCTTGCCGTAACCAGGATGAACCGTCCACTCACCCGAAAGCTCAACCCTCTCGCCCTCCATTACAAGTGCAAGATTGCCAACGGCAGTAATATCATCGCCCTCGTCATTTTCAGCTTCAATTACCGCAAAGCCCGTCTCCTCGTTTTTGAATACCGTATGAAGTACAGTTGCCTGTATCGTATCCATAGCCCATACTCCGTTATAATTTTTCAATAAGACTGCTTAATGTCTGCGTAAGAACAACATTATCTATCGCAAAAACGACCGCTGCTATAAGCGCCTCTGTTGCATAATACTTATCTTTTGTTTTTATGTACGACACAAATGAGCATATCATAAAAGGCAACGTCAAAAGCATTATCCATATGAACACACCAAAATACGGCATATCATCTCCAAACTTAAGTATGAGCGAAAACGGTGTCAAGCTCAGATACAAAAGCGCCACAATCCTTTTCCAATGCTTGCCGCTTCTGAACCCCGGAAGCCATTTAACGGGCTTTAAAAATTTGAATTCCCGTATGCTGCTCCATTTGTATTTTGGCATTTTCTTTTTATTCTTCTTTTTGACTGCTTTTTTATTTGTTGCCATTGTATTTCTCCGTTATGTAAAAAATCAGTTTTTACCCAATTCCTTTGTTTTGTTGTACGCTTTTATAACTGCATCCATAGTTGCGGCTCTGAATGCGCCCTTTTCAAGTGCATATACGCCCTCAATGGTCGTTCCGCCCGGGCTGCAAACGGCATCCTTGAGTTCTCCCGGGTGTTTACCAGTCTCTAACAGCATATCAGCCGCACCCTTTACGGTCTGTGCCGCATACAGCAACGCCTTTGACCTAGGCAAGCCGCAATCAACACCGCCGTCGGCAAGTGCCTCTATAAAAAGGTATACAAATGCAGGACCGCAGCCCGATACCGCACTTGCGGCATCAATCAGTTTTTCCTGAATATTGTCAACTATTCCCGACTTACTCATGGCGTTTATAAATTCAGCTACCTTATCATCACTCACTGCTCCATTTGTACAGTACAGTATCATTCCGTTTCCGACTGATGCAGGTATATTGGGCATTATCCTTATAACAGGGCAATCATATCCCAATGCCGATGTTATTTTATCTGTCTGTATGCCTGCCGCCATTGACACAAGCACAATATCATCTGCTCTGCTTTTTAAGTCATCCGCAATAGACGGCAAAAGCTCGCTCAGCAATATCTGCGGCTTTACGCCTAAAAATATGTAGTCACATTCCTTTACAATAAAGGCGTTATCGCACGGAATTATTCCGCATTCACGTGCCAGGGTGCTGACCTTATCCGCATCGGGATCGGATGCATAAACATTATTTCCTCCAACCTGACCCGCAACTGCTCTCAATAAAGCACCTCCCATGTTTCCACAGCCTATAAATCCGAATTTACTCATTATCTCACCTGTCCGTTACCCTTTATTCTGTATTTGTATGTTGTCAGCTCGCACAGTCCCATGGGACCTCTTGCGTGAAGCTTTTGCGTTGAAATTCCCATTTCGCAACCAAGACCGAATTCACCACCGTCGGTAAAGCGTGTGGATGCATTTACATAAACAGCCGCCGAATCTGTCATTGCCGTAAATATCTCCTGATTTTGAGTATTCTCCGTGATTATTGCATCGGAATGATGCGTTGAATGCTTTGCAATATGATCTATTGCCTCAGCTATGCTGTCAACCACCTTTACCGCAAGTATATAATTGAGAAACTCGGTATCAAAGTCGTCATTTTCGGCTTTTGTTCCGTCTATAACCCTTGAGGCTCTCTCATCAAGCCTCAGCTCGACAGGTGTCTTTCCCTGTGCCTTTTTTTCATCAACGAGCACATTTTTCAGCCTCGGTAAAAACTCATCTGCTATGTTTTTATGTACAAGGCAGACCTCACACGCATTGCAAACCGACGGTCTGCTTGTTTTTGCATTGTCAATTATCTTCAACGCCATGTCAACATTTGCGTATTCATCCACAAAAATATGGCATATACCTGTTCCCGTTTCTATACATGGAACCTTTGCATTGTCAACGCACGCACGGATAAGCCCCTTGCCGCCTCTTGGAATGAGCAGATCCACATACTCCACGGCAGTCATAAGCTCATTTGCACTCTGACGTGTTGTGTCCTGAACAAGATTTACGATATTTTTATCAAGCCCAACACTCTCCATACCTTCTCTTATTGCTTCCACTATCACGTTTGCCGTACGGAAGGCTTCCTTTCCACTCCTCAGCACGGAAACATTTCCGCTTTTCAACGCCAATGCAGCCGCATCCGATGTAACATTCGGTCTGCTCTCATAAATAATGGCAATAACGCCTATCGGTACCCTCACCTTTTCGATTACAAGACCATTTGACCTTTCAACACGTGCCAGCACCTCTCCAACAGGATCATCAAGCTTAACAACATCCCTTATGCCGTCCGCCATTCCGACTATTCTGTCGTGCGAAAGCTTCAATCTGTCTATCATGACAGCATTCATTGAGTCCCTTGCCACCTCTATATCCAATCGATTTGCGTTGAGAATATCCTCCTCATGTGCCTCTATTGAGCTTGCCATTGCAAGTAATGCATCGTTTTTTTGCTTTGTTGTCAGGTTCAACGCCTGCTTTGCAGCCTTAGCTGTCTTTAATATTTCGTATGTACTCGTCATATTTTCACCCTACTTTGCAATAAACTTTGTTCCTACGCTCTTACCGTCCACTATATCGTAAAGATGGCTTGCACTTGAGCCATTGGTTATTATCATGTCGCAACCGCTCGCCGTGCATATCTGTGCGGCATGTATCTTTGTTCTCATGCCACCCGTTCCCAATGCACTGCCTGCGCCCTTACTTGCATTGATTATGTCGTCATTTATATCTTCCACAACGGGAATAAGCCTTGCATCCGCATTTTTGTGAGGATCAGCTGTATAAAGCCCGTCAATATCAGAAAGTAACACAAGCAACTCAGCATTAACACTCACAGCAACTATCGCCGCAAGCGTATCATTATCGCCCACGGCTATTTCCTCTGTCGCAACGGTATCGTTTTCATTTATTATGGGCAAAACGCCCAATTCCAACAATCTGTTTACGGTGTTTTTGAAATTCAGATGGCGTTCTTCGTTTTGAACATCCGCTCCTGTAAGCAATATCTGTGCCACAGTATGGTTGTATTCCGAAAATAATTTATCGTATATATACATGAGCTCGCACTGACCCACTGCCGCTGCCGCCTGCTTTGTGGGCATGTCCTGCGGACGCTCCTTAAGTGACAGCTTGCCTGCCCCCATACCTATTGCACCTGAGGAAACAAGTATTATTTCATTTCCGGCATTTTTAAGATCGCTCAAAACCTTGCACAGTTCCTCCACTGCTCTTATATTCAAACATCCCGTTGCATGCGCAAGGGTCGATGTTCCAACCTTTACAACTATTTTCACCTTTGTAAGCCTTTCATTTTTCACTTTTTACGTATTCTACACCTCATATTATATTTTACCACATAAT
The DNA here is from genome assembly GCA_964403405.1 of uncultured Lachnospiraceae bacterium. Lineage (GTDB taxonomy): Bacteria > Bacillota > Clostridia > HGM11327 > HGM11327 > SIG351. Next base: position 4,561 of record CAYOGO010000093.1, read on the forward strand.
AGCCCCACAGTCAATATTTTTACATAAAATTTTTCCGCGTTTTCAAATGATATGTATCACTAAAAAGTCAAAGCAGGAGAAAAACTCTCCTGCTTTTGATCACTCGATTTCTATATCAAGGGTGGTTCCCATTGCAAGCTGTACCGGTACATCTATACACAGGAAACCGTCTTTCTGTGTATACGGCAACACAGTGCCGCCTGCACAGAAAGCATTCTTCACAGCACGATCGGTAAACAGATGGATCTTGTAGGTACGTTCAGACACCATTCCGTCAAATGAGCCTTTTCTTGCCCCGATCGTAAGACAAATATGATGCTCATCCTCCGTGCATACAAATTCTGTTTCAGCACGTGCACCGTCTCTGTATTTTTGAGAAATTCCGTCATCCTCATAGAATGTATAGCTGCTTTTTCCATGCGGGAATACAGCCAGATACTGTGTAGGTGCGTCCTTTGCATCGGTATATTGCTTAATTTCATCGCACGGAACAATTGAGCCTGCACGAATGAAAAGAAGTCCTCCTCGACCTTCAGGATATTCCATGTGCAAATGCTGACCGCCTTCATATTTCCGCATTGTCCAGCAGTCGATCCATTCCTCGTCTCTCGGCAGGTATATATTCTCTGCGAAAGCACCTACAAGGAATGCATCACCGAACATATACTGCGTTATGGAGTTTTGGAATTCTGCATCATTATATACGATCGGCATAGCACGGCATACAGGCATACCTGTCAAATTTGCATTAATTGCAGCAGAATAAATGTAAGGCATTAATCGGTAGCGGAGACGGTCATAGAACGTGAACATATTTTCAAGCTCTTCACCGGCCCACCAT
>CAYOGO010000094.1:0-5383 GCA_964403405.1 uncultured Lachnospiraceae bacterium
AAAAGCCCGCTGTTCAGGTGCAAAGTCCGTATTTATCGTACCCGATCAGTATACCCACCAAACAGAGCTGGATATTATTGCAGCTTTTGGTTCGTGCGGTCTTACCGATACCGAGGTCTTCAGCTTCAAAAGACTTTCACACCGCCTAAAGCTGCTTTATGGCGGTGCTTCTGTTATTATGCTCACAAACGAAAGCAAGCATATGCTCGTAAACGCAATAATCAACAGATCAAGGGATGATAATGACAATGCACTGCTCAAAAATTCAGCTGTTACGGATATTACAGGTGATATGGCACAGCTTATCTCAAGACTTAAGCAATACGGAGTTTCACCGGAAATGCTTGAAAACTGCAATATCGATCCTGTGAGGTATTCTCATACAAAATCAAAGCTGAACGAGGTCGCGAAGGTTTACAGAGAGTACATCAATCTGTCACAGAGCACGGAGTCTGCATTTTTTGATACCGAGGACGATATGGAGCTCTTGTGCAAGAATATAGCGGAAAACAATGCCTTTGCGGACACTGACGTTTATATTGACGGCTTTGACGATCTTGCACGCCCGGAGCTCAAGGTATTGCAGGAATTGATCAAGCACGCCAAAAGCGTGACTATCACATTGCCTTGCGAGCAGGATGTAAAGCTGAACAGGGGATTGCTTTTTTACAGACAGAAAAAAATGATCCATGATGTTGAACGTGCAGTGTATGAATGTGGTGTCGTTCCTCAAAGAATAAGCATAAGCGATAATGTGGCTCACGGTACGGATGACATAACGGTCGTTCCCGCAAGGCATCGTCCAAGCAAGGAAATAGACTTTATCGAAGCGAATATTTTTTCCGCACATGTGTATGACGGAGAAGTAAATAATGTCGTGCTTTACAAGGAGCAGTCTGTCAGAGATGAGGTCGAGCATACGGCGGATAGGATATTGTCGCTTGTCAGGGATAAGGATTATCGCTTTAATGACATTGCAATAGTGTGCGGCGATGCGGAGAAATACTCAAGGTACTTTGCAAAAGCATTTGCAGACAGAGATATCCCGTACTTCATGGATGTAAAAAGGAGCATACGAAGCAATGCGATAATTGCATTTGTTATCGGTCTGCTTGATGTTGAGTATAAAAACAGAAGTACGGACAGCATTTTGTCATTTTTGAGGTCGGGTCTCATTGTAAGCGGATACGATTCGGATGAGGATATGCCATTTAAGTTTGAGGATATTACTTACCTTGAAAAGTATTGCTCCGCTTATTACATAAAAAACAGGGATTGGGATTCACCTTTCAAGTACGGTGCTAGCTTTTACGATTTAGACAGGCTTAATACGGTGCGTGAAAGCGTAATGCGTTATATAACTCCGTTTGAGGATGCAATGAGGTCCGCAGAGACCGCACGTGAGTACTCAGCTGCACTTGAGGCTTATTTATCGGAAATGCAGATAAACGATATCGTAGATAAAAGGATCACTTATCTTATAGAAAACGGGAAAAACGATATTGCATCGGAATACAGTGCCGTTTGGAATACATTGTCCGAAATGCTCAATCAGATAACCGTATTTATGAATGATGCGATGATGTCGCATGAGGAATTTGAGGAAATATTCAAGAAAGCCTTTGAAAATGCGACAGTGAACATCATACCCGTTTGTATCGATCAGGTCACTGTGCTTGAAAGGTCAAGAACGATGGCAAAGCACGTGAGGGCATTGTTCATTGTCGGTGCAGAGTGCATAGGTGTTTCGGAGGAATCGGGAATATTTAATATGTCGGAGCTTGATATGCTCAAGCAGAACGATATAGATATCGGTACGGATAAAAATAATGGCATAGGTGATATTCAGTATTATATTTATAAAACGCTGTCAAAGCCGACGGATCTTTTGCTTGTGAGCAGTACAATGAGCTCGGATGCGGATGATAATGATCCCAAAAGCTCATTGTTGACGGATTCTCTCAAGGGCTTGTTTGGCAAAGGCATTCGTGAAATATCAAGCAGGCGTATGCCGTATACATTGAGCATGGCGGATAATAGAGCAAGTGCGGAAAATGCGATGCTTTTTAGGCGTACCACGCTTGAACACAAATACATCAACTGTAAGCAGGTCATTTGGCTGGATGAAACGCTCAGGCAAAACGGATCGGATAGGTACAGCATTCTTGCCGATGTTGTTGAAAAGAGCGTCAACAGTAGCTTTAATTCCGTTGACGCAAATATTGACAGCAACATAATGCTGAAAAGCAAAAACGGCGTATATTCGGTCGACAGTTCAAGGCTTGAGAGGTACGCTAATTGTCCGTACGCATATTTTTCACGCTATTGTCTTAATATCAGATCGGACGGCAGGGCAAAGGTCTCACCGATTGATATCGGAAATATAGTCCACGATATGCTGGAGGGCTTTTCAAAAGAGGTGCTTTCAAGGGATGAAAGTACTGAGGCGATGGTCAAGGTATATGTTGATGAAAACTTTGATAGGATAGCATCAGAATATCAAAACGGCAAAATATCGGTAACTAACGAGAATCTGTACATACTCAGACGTGTAAAGAATGTTCTTTTGCAGCTAATGACAATAATGCTTAAAAGAAAGGCTCACGGAGATACAAGGGTCTATGCAAACGAGCTGACATTTGACGACAATAAGGTGCAGTACGGAGGTATTCCATCTGTTGCATGCGAGGACAAGCAGGGCACACTGTTCAATATAACGGGTAAAATAGATAATGTTGAATATGCCGAGCTTGACGGCAAGCGTTATTGGATCATAAATGACTATAAAACGGGCTACAAGCCAAAAAATCGCGAGATCAGTCATTCAAAGTCGTTGCAGCTGCCCATATACATGCTTGCCATGCTTGAGCAAGACAGCTTATCAGAGCCTGGAGCAATGTTTTACGTAAATGTTAATGATGACATACTGAAAATGGACAGCAAGGGCGATATTGACGATATTGTCGAAAGGCGTTGCGGAAAAACGGGCATAGTTGCGGATATTGAGGAGCTCATGTGTGCAATAGATAGCGAGGGGATCAACACAAAAACCAATAAGCCCGACCTTATCTACTCAAAGATGATATTTAATAAGGATTCACTTGCAAAAACGGATATTGCAAGCATGCGCTGCATGATCGGCAATGCAAGGAACAGGGCAGGCGATATATTCTGCGATATAAAAAATGGTATTATAGATAAAAAACCACTCAGCACAGCTGCTTGCGACAAATGTGAGTACAGACGCTTATGCGGATATGTGCGTGATTATTCATCGGATGACGATAATAATGAGACGGACGGGGGTGACGAATAATGGCAATGGAATTTTCTCTCAGACAGCAGCAGGCAATTCAATGGGACAATAACAAGGAATTGCTTGTTTCCGCTGCGGCGGGAAGCGGCAAAACGACCGTGTTGACGGCACGTATAATAGACAGGATCACAAACAAGAGAATAGGCATTGATAAATTCTTTATTGTTACCTTTACACGACTTTCTGCTGAGGACCTAAAGGAAAAGCTTACAAACGCCCTCAACGAAAAGCTGAAGGAGACACCGGACGATGCTTTTTTGTCGCTCCAGCTGGCAAATATACGATCTGCATCCATAGGAACAATGCATTCATTTTGTCTCAATGTGTTGAAGGAATATCATGAGCATGAGGCTGTTAAGCTGCCCAAAAATCTTAAGATACTGAGTGACGCAAGGTCGACTGAGCTGTTGGATGAGGCAGTTGATGATGTGTTTACCGAGCTGTATTCAGCCAATGATAAAGACTTTGAAAGAGCATTGGATACATTTGCCTCCTTTAAGGATGACGGAAATGTGCGGAAATACGTAAAAAGCATATATTCATTCTCACTCAATGATGAGGCACCATACAGCTGGCTTGAAGGAATGCGTGACAATAAAAATACAGCTGAATTTGAGGATGAGGTATACGGTTTTTATAAGGTGATAGCCAGGGATACGGTGGAGATATGCAATTACGCACTTGAAAGCTATGTCCCTCAGCAGAATACCACAGGCAGGATATTTACGGATGATATAAAATGTGTACGTGATATTTTTGAAAGGTATATTGCAAGTATAGAAAATGCGGATCATGAGGGAGCCGAGGCGGCGCTTAAAAGCATTGATATTAATACCATGGGCGGCTCAAAAAAGGATGAGGCAGTCATCGCACAAAAGCAAGTGCTTACATTTATTAAGGATGTTGTGCTTAGATTGCTTGTGCCGTCGGCAGATACGGTGAATGATACACCTTTTGACATGCATGATGTTGTGAGCATACTGTTTGACATTGCAATAAGGGTGGGAAAGCGCTTTGATCAGAAAAAACGTAATGCAAGAGCGGTTGATTACAGCGATATGGAGCATATGGTGCTCGATCTTTTCAATGACGAAAGCGTCGCTCAGGTGTATGCTTCAAAATTTGAGCACATAATGTTTGACGAATATCAGGATTGTAACCGTTTGCAGGAAAAAATAGTAAAGAAAATAGCGACAAATGCAAAATACTTTATGGTCGGTGATATAAAGCAAAGCATATACGGTTTCAGGCAGGCTGAGCCAAAGCTGTTTTTGGAAAAGTACAGAACATATAAATATGACGAGAATGCGGAATACGCGCTTATTGAACTGAACGAGAATTACAGGAGCAGAGAAAATGTGCTCAATGCCGTAAATCGTATTTTTTTCAAAATAATGCGTGATGAATTTTGCGGAATGGACTATAATGAGCAGAATGCACTCAATGCAAAGGCAATGTACCTCCATGATGATGAATCGGACACATTTGAAAACGAGCCCGTAAAGCTGTCATTGATAAGCATGCCCGAGAAGGGAGAAAGCAAGGACAAAAGAAACGCACAGATTTTGTACATAATTGACAGAATAAAGTCGATGATGCGGACAAAGTATGTGTACGATTCAAAAAAATGCTCATATCGAAGGCTAAAATACTCCGACATTGCCGTGATAATGCGTTCTCCCAAAAAGAATGCTCCGTACATTGCTGAGCTTTTTGCAAGGACGGAGATCCCCGTCACCATACAGCAGGATACGGATATACGCTATGAGCCGGAGGTAAATCTGCTTGTAAGCATGATAAAGTGCATAGAAAATCCGTACAATAATATGGAATTGATGACTGTTTTGCACAGCTATATTTTTGATGTCAGTGATACTGAGCTTTCGATGCTGACTGCCGTTGAGGGTGACTCTATCATTTCCAAGGTCAGGGCATATGAGGAGAACGGTTCCGATAGTATGCTGAAGAAAAAATTGGGGTACTTTTTGACTAAATATGCAGGGTGGGTAGAGGATGCACGCTATATGCCGACCGCCGACCTGATTGACCATATTATTTATGATACAG
>CAYOGO010000095.1:0-5380 GCA_964403405.1 uncultured Lachnospiraceae bacterium
GGAAACGGACAGATTGTTTGATATTCTCCGCAGAATGAGGGATGACGGCAAATCCATACTCATAATAACACATAAGCTCCATGAGGTGCTCTCAATTTCGGACCGTGTGGCAGTTCTCCGTAAGGGTGAGCATATTGCAACGGTCGAAACCGCAACAACGGATGCAAATAAATTGACTGAAATGATGGTCGGCAAAAAGATCAGCCTTAATATCGAACGTCCTGAGCCCGAAAACACATGTGACAGGCTTGAGGTAAAAAATTTGTCTATGACAAATATTGACGGCATAAAGGTTCTTGATAATATATCATTTACCGCACGCTCCGGTGAAATACTTGGTATTGCAGGTATCGCCGGCAGCGGACAAAAGGAGCTGCTTGAGTCGATTGCAGGCCTTTGCCATCCTGCCGATGGTCAGATACTGTATCACAACCCCAAAAACGGTCAGACAGAAAATCTGAGGGATAAAAACCCCGTTGAAATAAGGGAGCTCGGCGTAAGGCTTTCCTTTGTACCTGAGGATCGCCTCGGTATGGGACTTGTGGGCAATATGGATCTGATCGATAACATAATGCTCCGCAGCTACCGCAAGGGACGCTCACTGTTCGTTGACAGAAAAAAGCCTCGTGATCTTACCGAAAAGATAATAGATGAGCTTGAGGTCTCAACGCCAAGCACGCATACACCCGTACGCAGACTTTCGGGCGGTAATGTTCAAAAAGTGCTTGTCGGACGTGAGATTGCCGCCGCACCTACCGTGCTCATGGCTGCATACCCCGTAAGAGGACTTGACATCAACTCGTCGTACACGATATACAATTTGCTCACAGAGCAAAAAAAGAAAGGTGTTTCCGTTATTTTTGTCGGTGAGGACCTTGATGTTCTCGTTGAATTATGCGACAGAATAATGGTTGTTTGTGCCGGTCGTGTAACAGGTATACTTGACGGCAGAAACACAACAAAGGAAGAAATAGGTCTGCTTATGACTAAGACCGAGCATCACACAGAGGAGGTAACAACTAATGAAGATAAGTAAACGACCGCAAGGCGAGCCTCTTTTTCATATCGTAAAGCGTGACACCATACCGTTGCCGAAGGCAATGCTCATAAGAGTTATAGCATTTGTTGTCGCTTTATTGCTCTGTTCCCTGCTCTCCGTCATTTTGATCAAGGCGGATCCGCTTGAATTTGTTGAAGCTCTCATCGACGGTACATTCGGCTCAAAAAGACGTATATGGAAGTTTGCTAAGGATTCAGCCGTTCTTTTGTGCATATCTCTTGCCGTTACGCCCGCATTCCGTATGAAGTTCTGGAACATAGGTGCCGAGGGTCAAACACTCGTTGGTGCATTGGGTGCAGTTGCAGTTGCTATTTATCTGAAGAACGATGTATTGGCAGGCAATATATCAAATGCAGTGCTCCTCATACTCATGCTCGTTGCCGCAGTTCTCGCAGGTGCGATATGGGGTGTTATTCCCGCAATATTTAAGGCAAAATGGAATACCAATGAAACACTGTTCACATTGATGATGAATTACATTGCTTCACAGCTTGTAGCATATTTTTTGCTGTTGTGGACACCCAGCGGCTCAAGCAGTCTCGGTATATTGGAAGTCGGTCATTTGCCCGTTGTATTCCACGATTATCTTCTGTTGATAATCATAACGCTGGTATTGACTGTGATCATGTACATATTCTTGAGATATACCAAGCAGGGATATGAAATATCGGTCGTTGGCGAAAGCGAAAAGACAGCACACTATATCGGCATAAACGTAGGCAAAGTAATAATAAAAACGATGCTTATCTCCGGTGCAATATGCGGTCTCAGCGGATTTTTGATAGTCGGAGCATTGGACCATTCCGTTACAACGGAGACCGTCGGCGGTATGGGTTTTACGGCGATAATGGTATCATGGCTTGCAAAATTCAACCCTCTCGTAATGATAGGTACATCATCCTTTATAACATTCCTTAAGCAGGGTGCTTCGGAGATATCGACAAAATTCAATATCGATTCCTCGTTTCCCGATATGATCATAGGCATTGTGCTTTTCTTTATAATAGGATGCGAATTTTTTATAGGCTATAAGATAAAATTCAACAAAACACGTAAGAAAGGAGAAAGCAAATAATGAACGGATTTATTGATTATCTTCTTACTTCCATATCTATCGGTATCACATTCCTTTACGGCTGTACCGGTGAGATTTTGACCGAAAAGGTCGGTCATCTCAATCTCGGTATACCCGGTATAATGTGTGTGGGCGGTGCATGCGGCTGTGTAGCACTCAGAGCATTGAACAGCACAGAGCTTCCTCCTGTATTGATAGTTGTTATCGCGATACTTGCTGCTTTTCTCGGAGGTGCACTGATGGGTTGCCTGTACTGCTTTCTCACTGTTACGCTCAAGGCAAACCAGAATGTCACAGGTCTTGCAATGACCACATTCGGCGTTGGTACAACAAAGTTTATAATGTCGGGCATGGCAAGAACTGCACAGAGCAGTTATCTGTATGCGCTCAAATATTTCCGTTATCCTTTTTCTGACAGTATAACATCTGCTAAATACTGCGGTGTAATGATGTATCTTGCAATTATAATAGCTCTTGTTGCCGCATTTGTTCTGATGCGTACACGTGTCGGATTGCATCTCCGTGCTGTCGGCGAGAATCCCGCAACGGCAGACGCCGTGGGAATCAATGTCACCGGCTACAAGTACGTTTCAACATGCATAGGAAGCGGTGTTGCGGCTCTCGGCGGACTTTATTACATAATGGACTACTCCGGTTCATTTGAAGCATACAAGAGTGTAGAGGCACTCGGCTGGCTCGCAATAGCGCTTGTAATTTTCACACTTTGGCGTCCTCACATAAGCATAATAGGCTCAATACTGTTTGGAATGCTGTACCTTGCAGGATCACACATCCCGACATTGCTCGGAATAAATCTCAGCATGAGCACAACTCCACTTTTGAAGATGCTGCCCTATGTTGTAACGGTGATAGTGCTTATTGTTACAAGCATGAGCAAAAAACGTGAAAATCAACCGCCTGCCGGTTTGGGTGTTCCCTACTTTAGAGAAGAAAGATAAAAATATCTAATGATCAAAATACGCAAAGACAACGCTTTGCGTATTATTTTGTGTAAAAACAATACAGTTAAATGAGGTAAAAATGAGTATTCAAAGTAAAAATCTGAAAAAATACATAGTCCCGTCAATAATAAGCAATGCCGCATTTTATGTTTTGACAATAGTTGACGGCATGTTTGTGGGCAATGGTGTCGGTACGGATGCACTCGGAGCTGTAAACATAGCCATACCATTTGTTATGATAATCGGTGCTTTGTCCTCTCTTTTTGCAACAGGCGGTGTTGCAGTTGCCGCTGTTCGTCTCGGTCGCGGTGACAGCGATGGTGCCAATGACTCATTCATGCACGCTTTGCTTGCAGACGTGGTCGTTTTTTCAATATTATCAATATTGGGTATGATGTTTTCGGATCAAATAGCAATTCTGCTCGGTGCCAATGACACCTACAAGCAAATGGTATCGGATTACATATTCTATTACTCCATGTTTATGCTGCCTGCAGGATTGTACATATGCCTTTCAAATTTCTGCCGCAATGACTCACACCCCACACTGTCAACCATTGCCGCGCTCGTATGTACCGCCGCAAACATATTTTTGGATTGGCTCCTTGTGTATCCCCTGCAAAAAGGCGTTGCAGGTGCGTCATTCGCAACCGGTGCCGCACAACTACTTGCGGTGTTTGTTCTGCTTACACATTTTTTGAGAAAGCAGGGTAAATTATCATTCAAGAAATTCAAGGTAAAAATATCGCTCTACCGTAAAATAATAGTACGCGGACTTCCTGAAATGGTTTCGCAATTTGCTGCTCCCGTGACCACGTATTCCATGAATCAGGTCCTGCTCGGGATAAGCGATCCGCATGTAAACGCATATTCCGTTATCGCGTATGCAGGCTCGCTTTTTGCATCTCTTATGTACGGTCTTTCAACCGGAATACAGCCGCTTTTCGGTCAAAGCTACGGTGCTAAGGACGATAAAAGTCTTAAGTATTACATCAAAAGCGGTCTTATAATGAGCGTTATCGGCGGATTGCTGGTGTTTGCGGTAACATTTGTCATCGGCAGCCCCGTTTGTACAATATTCGGTGCAGATCCTTCCGCTGTTGATATAGTAATTGACGCCATGCCTAAGTACTGCCTGAATTTTGTGTTTGCAACAATGAGCGTTGTTATTGCGTCGTACCTTTTCTCAACAAAAAGAACAAATTATGCCGTAACGCTCAATGTTTGCAGGAGCATACTGTTCAATTTTGTGTGTATAACATTTCTGCCGAGGTTATTCGGTGATTCTTTTGTCTGGTACAGCATCGGCGTGGCAGAATTTTTCTGTCTTGTGATCGCATTGGTCCTTTGGAGGGTCTCAGAGAGAAACGGAATAATATACAAATAGATCATAATGCTTAAACAAAGATCTCCGCACCGATTTCTGCGGAGATCTTTTATATCTGATCGTTAAATTTATTCTCACACTTACCGCACATTGAGCAACCGTTACAAACAGGTCTGCTTCCGCACTGTTTACAATTCTTACCGAAGTATGGCTTATACAATTCATTCTCCGAAAGCTTATTCCCAAGCAGATCCGTCAAATGCCATTCTATATCTTTTCCCTTATAATCCATTCCTGATTTATACGCTATTTCCATTTGAACACGTTTTGACGGAATGTTGTATTTTTTATTATCCTTTACAAATACCGTTCCCGTTTCTGTAAAGCAAAACGTTACATCGTTTTTGACGCACTCACTCCGCAGATCCTTTACCCAATCAAAATTGCAAATTCTTGCTCCGTCATAGTTTTCCCCTCCGCATATTACCTGCTCTATCTGCCCTGTTTTAAGATATTCCTCCGCATTCAGCCTGCTAATAAAGGGTGCAGCCATTATGCCCTTGTGCTTAAAGGGTAACTCAAGCAATATAGGTATCCTCTCATCTGCTCTTTTTTGATTCTCACAGGTCACATTAAGCATTACATTGTCCCAGCCGTTGCCCAAATCCGCCGGAAGACAGTCCCTTACTCGCTCAGGTCGCTTTGTCAAGAGAAAAAATTTAACGTCGGGTCTGTTTTTTATTACCGACCACGCGTCATTTCGCCATTCATCCGCTTCCTTAAGAAAAAAATCAGAATTCATGCATACCCTGATCATTTCTCCGCTTTTGATTTTGTATGAGCCGTTTTTATCCGTTTGCAAGGGATAAAAAGCTCCTATCTTTGTTCTGTATATATTTCTGCCGTCATGCCCACGTTGCTTGTCAAGATAATACATGTAGCAATTATCACAGTCC
>CAYOGO010000096.1:0-5358 GCA_964403405.1 uncultured Lachnospiraceae bacterium
AAATAAAGCTCACATCCTCATATCCGAATCCTATGCCGTATGCGATACATGAGGTCGGATGCTTTATCAGTGAGAATAAAAAGATCAATATAATTTCTGCACCAAAGGTGGCTTACGCCAACGGAAAAGCAGCAGTACTCATAAAAACAACGAAAGATAATGTTGATATTACCCTTCAATCAAAAAGCGGCTCTTTATCTGCCGCAAAACAGCATTTTGAAAAGGCAGGATACGATATTTTTGTTATAAACACGTCGCAGCCTGAAAATGATGCGGAATTTTCTCTTGTCAGCGGTGATCACGCAGTCAATGCAAAAATTGACAGGATCGTTGAGCACACCGAAGACCATGTTACAACGGGTACGGGCGACATGGTTTACGTAAATCAGGAGAAAATCGAGGATGTTGAGGAGTATTTGGCGTGGTATTTCTCAAATGACATAGGTAATCTGTTCACGATACGTCCCACATACAGGTGGTCGGGTGCAAGGGTACTCAATCCCGAGGCCTGGAGCTTTGTTACGAAAATACTAAACAAGCTCAATGTTAAGTATGTTCATATGACGGACGGCAGAGAATTTCCCGGAGCATGTGCTAATCCAACGACAGAAATGCTTGCAGGCGAGGGCTTTATGGGAAGACAGTCCCATGAATATGATGGTGCTTTCTCATATTGGGGTCATTCCGAGCAGACGGGAATTTACGAGGCAATAGGCGACTATTGGATGAAGCTCATAAGAGAAAATCATAAGACGGTAAATCCGCGTTCGACCTTTGTTATAGGCAGTGACGGTAAATTCTATCAATATCTTGATCCGTATGATGTTCCCGAAAATGTAGATGAGGCAACGGAGCTTTTTATCGAGAATTTCAAGTTGAATCATTGGGATCACACAAGGCACACAGGTCCGTCGGTACTGTTTAAGTATATAATTCAGGCAGGCTATGAGTGGAGCGGAGCAGAGCTCTTGTATGGTCCATTGGAAATGATCTCGGCGTTCATGCGTGGTGCGGCATATTGCTATGATAAGCCGTCAATAGGCGGACATCTTGCAATTCAGTGGTCAACAACGCCACATGATACCCCCGATCGTTTCAGACGTTTTAAGGCGTCGTTGTATTCATCATATTTGCAGGGCCTTCATGATATTAATACCGAAGAAGGACTTTGGCATCTTGAAGAGTATTATTCTGCATTTGATCGAAGGAGTGATGCATGCCTTGGTCATTTGAAGCAACAGCAGGATTTTTATCGCTATGTTGCCACGCACTCAAGAACGGGTGCTTTCCATACGGATATTGCTTTTCTGCACGGTCGATATGACGGCTTCCGCTCATTCGGCAAGGATGCGATCTATGCAAGGGCAGGCTTTAATACCGAAGCACCGGAGCTCAGTTGGGAATTGCTGAATATATTCTATCCTCTTGAATCGGCAGGTGGCGAGATATATCTGCATCCGTGCCCCAATGATAAGGAGATCGGTATGCTTTCAGGCACGCCGAGGGGCAATGTTGACGTTGTTCCGATAGAAGCTGACGAACAAAAGCTGTCAAAGTATAAGGTACTCTCATTCCTTGGATACAATAAGGCACTTGAGGAAGATATGGACAAGCTTTTGCATTATGTAAATAACGGCGGTAAGCTCGTAATTGGTCTGCCGCATGTTATAACTACCGTAAATCGTTATGATATTGTAAGCTACAAGCATGATTACATTGATCATGAGCTTACGAGAATATTTGCTGACGAGTTCGATTTTATTGAAGACACGCATAATGGCAATACAGTCAACGTAAATCGTACGGTTAAAACGGATAATGCGACTGTGCTTGAGTCAACTGACAACGGTATACCGCTTTTGATTGAGTATCATACAGGAAAAGGCTGTATTTATTTTGTCAATGCCAAGGAGTACCCATCCGAAAAGGGTGTTGAACAGATGTACAGAGCTGTAATTGAAAAGCTCAGTGATGAGATTAATTCAGAGGAAAAGTCATTCATTGAGTGTGATAATACAGTTCAATTTGCAATTTACGAGCAGGAAGATCAAAGTCGTCACATATATCTGCTTGCGGTGGATTGGTATAACGATCCCGATGCCGTGAGAAAGGCAAGCTTATTGATTGACAGACAAAAGTATCAAATGGATATACCTTTTGGTCAAATGCTCAAGGTTGTTGCAAAAGAAAATTCAGCCGCATGGACAAGCAATGATAGCTCGGATGTACTGGAGCTCAATGAGGACTGCGTCAAGGTGCAGGGAACAGGCACAACAGAATTGTTTGTTGTGAGAAACGGCGATCTGAAGGTGCAAAATATTGATTTTGTCAATGATGCAGTTAAAACAATTAGCTTATAATATGCAAAAGGGGCCCCATGAGTGATCGTGAGGCTCCTTTTGTTAAATAAGTTATATTTTTTTTGCCAATTCACGCACAGCCCTTGCAGCATATTCAACCTGCTTTTCATCATTATAATATCCGAATGAAAACCTGACTGCCCCCGTTTCATAAGTTCCTATGGACTTATGTGCAAGCGGTGCACAGTGGAACCCGCTGCGAACGGCAATATTATATTTTTTATCCAATAAGGCTTCAACAGTGCCCGGATCGGTGTTTGCGATATTGAGCATTACAATCCCACTGCGTTTTGAAAAATCGTTTGTTCCGTACAGAATGACATTATCAACGTTTTCTAAAATATGATAGAATAATTCCGCAAGCTTTTGCTCATGCAATGCTATTTTATTAACACCGACAGATGTTAAAAATCTTATTGCTTCACCTAATGCTGCAATTCCCGGCATGTTTTGAGTGCCTGCTTCAAATTTATCCGGCATAATGTCAGGCTGTGCCAATAATTTACTTTCACTGCCCGTTCCGCCGTCTATCAGAGAATTTATCGGAGTACCATTTTTTATGTAGAGGACGCCTGTGCCCTGTAGCCCATACAGTCCCTTGTGTCCGGGCATTGCAACCATGTCCGCATTGATTCTTGAAATATCAAGAGGTATGCTGCCTGCACTCTGAGCGGCATCAATAAGCACAAGTGTTCCGTTTTGATGAGCAATATTTATCAATTCCTCTATTGGTTGGATGGTTCCCAATGTATTTGAACAATGCGTTACGACGAGTAATTGAGTGTTTGGCTTTAATGCACGTTGTATTCTTTCGGGTTCGATTATTCCCGATCTGTCGCAATTAACTATGTCTACTGTCACTGAGGACGTATTTTTCAGGCTGAACAGCGGTCTGAGCACTGAATTGTGTTCAAGTGCTGTTGTAACAGCATGCATGCCCGGTTTTAAAACGCCCTTGATAGCAAAATTAAGAGCATGTGTAGTGTTATATGTAAATGTATATTCAAAAGGATCGTTTGTATTAAAAAGATTACACAGTCTGTTTCTTGCTGTGAGTATTTTATAACCTGCCTCACGTGCTATCGTATAGCTTGAGCGATTAGCATTTGCGCCATACTTTACGGCACAATTTGTTGCTTCGGTTATGACTGATGTGGCTTTAATGCACGTTGTATTCTTTCGGGTTCGATTATTCCCGATCTGTCGCAATTAACTATGTCTACTGTCACTGAGGACGTATTTTTCAGGCTGAACAGCGGTCTGAGCACTGAATTGTGTTCAAGTGCTGTTGTAACAGCATGCATGCCCGGTTTTAAAACGCCCTTGATAGCAAAATTAAGAGCATGTGTAGTGTTATATGTAAATGTATATTCAAAAGGATCGTTTGTATTAAAAAGATTACACAGTCTGTTTCTTGCTGTGAGTATTTTATAACCTGCCTCACGTGCTATCGTATAGCTTGAGCGATTAGCATTTGCGCCATACTTTACGGCACAATTTGTTGCTTCGGTTATGACTGATGTGGGCTTTGGCCATGAAGTGGCGGCATTATCAAAATAGAACATTTATTTCCCCTTTATTTAACAAAAAGATCTGTTTTAAATATACTGTAAAGGACATGATTTTATGTCAATAACGGTACAGGAGGTGAAATTTATGGTACTGAATTCCCCTGAAACCAATTACGCAATAGTTGTTTTTCGTTCAAGACAGCATGCGCTTGCATTTAAGGACACTTTAACACAAAACGGTATAAGATGCTCAATTATCCCCACACCAAAGGAGCTTTCGCTCGGTTGCGGTCTTTCCGTAAAATTTGAGAGTGAAAGTATCGAACGGGTGAAAAAAATAATGCAGGAGCAGAGCTTTAGCTCAAACGGAATGTACAGCATTACAATAAAAAACAATGTCATAAAGTTCGTTAAGATAGCAAATTAAAAAACAGCCGACTTTTTTGTCGGCTGTGTGTGTGTTTTCAGTTATTACCGTAAATATCATCTAAAAAAACGTATTGATCAATATCCTCGGGGGGATCGATAGCAATTTCTTTTGATGCAAGTTCAACATTAACGTCAAGGTCAATGTCGAGCACCCTTTCGTACGGATAGTCAAGGCTTTCCTTTACTTTAATTTGTGAGTCGATAGAAAGCTTTATAAAGCCGGATTTGTCGTATCCGTATGTTATTGAAATATCCGACAACCGGTATTGGGAGATAAGCTCAAAGTACTGCTCTTTTTTCAGATTCCGTTCAAAACGTGTCAGCGTGACGTTTTTATCGATAATATCGCAAACAATTTTATTTACGGCAGAACAAAGCTCATCAGATGCGAGCTCAACCGTATACATGTTTGTTTTTTTATTAAAACGAATGCACTTTGTGTCATTTTGGAACAGTTGATCAACATCAATATAGTCATGTATGTTGTTTTGAGGAAATGCCTTCATGCCGACAGTATTGCTTCTGACCTTTTCAGTACCGAGGTCAACTCCGTCAAATGTAACGGTTGTTGACGTATATGTTGTTCCATTTTCAAAATAAGTGGAAATATCTGACTGTATTCCGTCAACATATGAGGAAGAATCAATGTGATACTTCATGGATCGCTGGGCAATGTTATTTACTTTTCCGGAAAAATCATAGGGAACAGATATATCGGGGAAGCCCTCCGTTGAGGTCGTCACATAAAGTGTACCGTTGAAGCTGAAGTCTGACTTATTTTCTATCGAGGCATATGCTATCCTGCTTCTCAAATAATCTGCGTTAAAAGAATAGAACAACGCACTGCATACAGCTACAAAGCTGATAATTGCAATATTGATATATTTTTTCATTTTAACAGCTCCTCTCATTGTACACAAGGAAAATTATACCACAAAAGTACGATATTGTCAAGTTTGCACGGATTAAACCGATTTTTTGCTTTGAATAAAAGAAAAGGCTCACTGTATAACAGTGAGCCTTTTGCTGATGTACTTAATAATTAAATTACTTGTCTT
>CAYOGO010000097.1:0-5247 GCA_964403405.1 uncultured Lachnospiraceae bacterium
GCATAAAATACATTCTTTATTCAGTTTAGCCATAACGACCTCCTTTATCTGTGGTTGATTTTAAGTAACAATTCAGACTCTCTTTCTGTATCATTTAATCTTAAAGAGATGTCTATAGAAATTAATAGCGATTTTATAAGTGCAATACCAGAATCTTGATATTCCGGTAAACAGAGAATCGTCTCTCTATGAATCATTATTTGAGCGTGTTACATTGCCGTACAATGCTCTCATAAATAAAATATTTATAAATAACCCCATAGGCTGTGACACCTATGGAGCTTAGAATATAATCTGTATGTATTATTCTTCGTCTTCGTCAGCGAAGTAAATTTTGTACAGAACTTTGTCAGCAGAACAGTAGTCTACCTGAAGAGCACCAGAGTAGTTCAGCTGTGCATCAGTTGTCAGACTGATTTCAACTTCTGGAGATACCTGGAATGATGGAGGTTCGATGTAAACAGCCTTCAGAGTGTCAGCTGCACATGGGTCAACAGCGAGAGCTTTCAGAGTAAGTTTTACTGTCTGTGGGAATTTATCAGCTTTGTTCGCAATAGCAACACCAGATTTTACTTTTCTAATGTATTTTACGATGAACTGTGTTTCAGTTGCATCTGTTGGCAGTGTAAGCTGTCCGTCACCAGAAAGTGCATATTCTGTTGCAGAAGCATTAGCCTCAGCACTCTTAGTATAAGCTTTACCCATAGCACCATTTGTACCAATAGCATTTACAGTAACTGTACCATCAACATAGTCTGTCAGTGTTGGTTTTTCGCCAGCTTTAACAACCATGATTTTTGGCATCTCAATCTGAGCTTCATCAGTAGCAACTACTTTACCTTCACCAGATGCAGCACCAACGATGTTAAGGTTGATCATAGCATTCTGAGCTGTGAATTCACCTGTTTTACCCTGCCAGAATCTCTTAATAAGTGTACCTGTTGCGTCAACAGCGTCTTTGGATTCAGCTGTGATATTAATTGTTGCTTCAGATAACTGTGTAAGTGTGTACAGTAAATTGCCATCAAAGTCTTCAGCTACACCATACTGAATACGGTCAATAATAATGTCATCTAATTTAAATGCCATAATTTGTTTCCTCCTTTAAAATATTGTGAAATTTATATGGAACCAACTTTATTGCGTAGAAACATCTCGCATAAAATTGAGTTCTTCTTTGTTAATTTTTGACGTATCAATAAAACCTCCGTACATTCCTTTCAGAAGTGCCGAGGTTTGTTCATAAATTTGTAATCGCTGAACGCTATCCATAAATTCAACGATTCCAACATCACGTAATTCATTTTTTTTGTATTTAAACCCGGGATGATTGAGACAAGAAGAGATGAGAGGCAGAAGAGAAGATTTATCTGGTTCATCCTTTTGTTTCTCCAGACGGTCTTTATCTTCCTGAATCATCCATTCTTTTGTAGATTTTCCTTTCGCCTTTTCAGTTTTAGGAAAATAATTGAACATATGTCTGATATACACAGAAATTTCCTTATGGATTTTTTCATCTATTAGGATGTCTGCTTTATCATTGTAGAGGTAGTTATATACGCTACCGTCTTCAAGTGTGTATTGGTTTGGTTTGAAATCTTGGAAATTTAGATCGCCAAATAACAATTTGGTCTTAGATACATCAAGAGTCTGATATAATAGAAAAAACAATTCAAATTCAGAAATTTTATTCCAATCGATACCTGTTTGCCACAGAGATAAGCGAAACATAGTAGGATTACCAGCGAATATGCTAACACCGTCATAAACGTTTTTTTCACCTTCTACAACAATATCCCCAATAGTAGGCTGATAGATTGTTATGTTATTTCCGGCTTCTGCTTGTATAATATGAGGTTCGCCAAAATATAGCTTGAGCCTATCTAATTCAAATTTTGAATCTGTCATATTTATTATGCATAGCCATATAATTATGAGCTACATTTGGTGCCTCGATTTCAAATTTCAATGTCCGACAATAATAATGAAAATCAACAATATCAGTATAATCACTTGTACACTTCATCTGCATACCAAGAACATTGGACCAGTTTAATAAATCTTTCACAAGATATGAAAGCAGGTCATGACGCATGATCCCGTATTCTGTATACACATCATCTTCGTGAACAAGACACATTACAACAACATACTGCGTCTTGATAGTTTCGTTTACATATGACACTTCCGTATCATCAATATCGAACATGATGAAATTCAAAACCTCTTTACTTATACCATTCAGTTTAAGCATCGGAACAATTTGTTTGCTCTGAATTTTTTTGTTGTATTCTATAATTTCTTCTCTTTTTTTTAATTCTTCTTCTGTTGGATTATCTTTATCAACGAATTTGTTAAGAGGGCGTTTTTCTTTCTGCCCTAGAATTTCTAAGATATCTGGATCGTCATTGAAAATTTTTTCAATCTTATCCTTTTTTAAGATAATATCATTGTTTTTTTTGTTTTCTAAATCTCGTTTAATACTTGCTATATCACGAATCATTCAGACACCTCCAATTCAATAGAAGAGTAGTATTTACCAGAAAGCGTACTTACAGATAAAGTAAATTTCTTTCCAACTAAACTTCGTGCTTTTGCAGGTTTCAGAGACACTGTATATTTATCAAAATTATTCATCTTGATAAGCCCTTCATAATAAGCAATTTCTTCCTCATCCAAATCATCATTGTTTATAATAGAAACCTTCCATTCAAAGTCAGATTCTATATTAGAAAAAGTTACATTATAATAGGAAGTTTCTCCTACAAATAAACTTGTATTCACATCTTCGGACTGTTCTAATTCGTCAACATCATTAATAAACATTGATGAAATTTTCATAGAATTGTCCTGTTCGTAATCGTCCGTGATTTCTCCTGTATTCGCTTCACCAGAAGTGGAGTAGTAGTCACAGACCAATAAATCTACATTATCTTTAATAGCATTTAATTCATCTTGTTTTAAAGATAATTTGATCATACCTTGCGGAGTCATATCAGTAACTTTTGTTACCTGATATACTTTTGGTTGAATTTTATTGTTTGTTAGCATGAAACGTTGTTCGTATAATATGGTTCGATTATCATACAGACCTAAATTTAACAAGCCATCTTTATAGACATAATGTATATCTGGCAGCCAAGCCGATGTTAAGTTGTCCAAGAATGATCCGTATTCATCATCCCACCTGCCCTATTATGTTACTTAATTAAATCGCTATTTTAATTAAGAATTACTTTGTACTTTATGCGATAAACCTTTGATAATATTTATCATATTTTCGTTGAAGAAATAATTCTGCGTCTTTATATAACCACGTTAACACGGCGTTTGTTTGCAAAGAACCAGTAATTGAAAGTACTTTTGTAACACCATTGTGGCATGATGCGTCGTATACTCCGCCGCCTTTTGCCATAGTATATGTATTAATAATTTCTTTGACCCTATTACAAAATTGTTCTGTGGACGTAAATGTAATAATGTCGCCATGACTACCATTACTCTTGCAACAAAAGCTTCCGTCTCCATCAAAATACCCTCTTAAAAAATGAGAATAAAGATTAGGACTTAAAAAATCCGGAAAAGACAAAATTAAACTTTTATTTTGATGCATTCCATATGAATCAAGAGTATGACAGATATGTTTACTATAAAATTCCAGTACATACATATCTTGTGAGCAAAAACCGTTACTTGCTATTTTGTCACTACATTTGACAAATCGTAGTGGTTTTGAAGAATCAATTTCTTTTTTGATCTTTTCCAAAATGTCAACATCTGACCATTGTAGCTGCAATCTTACCGTCATTTTATCCAACGAGTTATATCCATCTGCATAAAACAATCCTAATATATATGCTTTATTTGGAGTGTTAATTTTATCAAAATAATGTTCATTTAGTGTATGCTTACGTTTAGAAGAATAAGATCTTTTTATTCCATGCATTTCTAATATTTCTGCAACATTTTTATGATATAAATTAACTTCTAATCCAATTTTCGTACACGACCATTTTTCATTTTGATACAATGCAAGTATCTTTTTTTCTTCAAATTCAGTAACATCTTTTATCGTTTTTCTTAGTGTTAAAGAAACAATGTTATATATATTACTCCACGATGTGTCATATATTTTTATTAACTCTTCAACAGAAGCACCTTCAAGATAATATTTAATTATTTCATCACGTTTTAATTTTAACTCGGTTTTATTCATATCATTTCCCCTAAAAATGTATAATAAAAAAGACCATAATCTTTGTGTTAGGGCACAAAGAAACAGGAGCTACCTGCTGTCTGATCTTTTCTACTTTCGTTATTAAGTTATAAAGCAATTTTTCTTATACTTTCGTATAAGTACAGACTATATCATTCATCATATAGGTATAAAATTTTACCTACTTAGAAGCTCTCTACTTCGAGGCGCTTGCCTCTACGAGTATTGCAACTCATAGTCGTTGAACGTTCCCCTATTCAGGGCTTCGCTGCTGATTACCTATTTTTAATTATTATAACCTAGAAGATTTCATCTAGTATAGAAATGTTTATGATTTTTTAGCATTCACACCTACGCGTATTTCATCGTTACGTTGTAGCTCATAAACCTTTAAGGAGTTCCAGCAATTCAGAGAGATACACTGCACTGTTTCCATATGCAGCGAGCTGTATAATACTTGCGGTGACAAGTATTACAACTTGTGTAGCTGTTGGCATTTCTAATAGCACCCCAGCATTTATACAATTCGCCGTTCCACATCCATTTAAAATTCCAATTACATTGCAAGATATTATACCTGACGTAAGCATTCGCATTATCATGACCTACAATCATCCATAACTGTGTAATTTTTTCGTCAGGTAAACTAAATGGATTATCAAGTTCGCACCCAGACAAATTAATCTCTGTTGAAGTATCATCCGGAACAAAAACATACGTTCCAATCGGATAATGTACTTTAGGTCGAAATTGTAGATAATAATCCACTGAGTCTTTTAAAATAGAAGGAGTAGTATGCTGTTGATATTTAGCATCTTCGTATATCCATCCATCTTTAGTTAATAAATAAACCCTTTTGTATGTTGCGTCAGCATTAAAGGTAGAATTCACCATACGATCAGATTGCTTTCTTTTTATATCAGCCATATTGCTGCCGCGAGATAGCAAAAAGGATTTGTATGTATTAGCTGTAATCATACAATCAGCCTCCAGAATGAATTTTGTCTACTAACGCATGCGCATCTAATATT